>JAYTMV010000029.1:0-6237 GCA_043728175.1 Sphingomonadales bacterium | reverse complement strand
CCTTCGGTCAGGTAGTTAAGCGGCCCTGTCCTTTCATCTGTCATGGTTAATTCTCCTTATTTCCATAAATGGAAGGACGCCGCTTTCGCGCCTTCCAGGCTTTATCCGCACAGGGTCTCCTGCATGGATGGGGTGAGGCCTGTTGGAGGCCAAACTGGTGGCAAGCGCGCTCATGCGACTTGCATTTCTAACTGACGCGTCGCGGCGGTGAGCCGTTCACGCGAAACACTGGTTTCGCCCGCCATCCGCGCGCCGCGTTCGGCGGCATCGCGAATGCGTTTGGCGGCGGAAATGCGGACGAGGACTGGCTGTGCGTCAACCAGCGCGTCAAATTCAGCCTTGGCATCATCATCCCAAGAGAGCGGCGCTTCACGGCGCGCAGGCGTTGCCTCAACTGCATCCATTTGGCTCGCGAGCGGCAAGATATTGAACAGCGCATCAAACAGCGCGTTGCACACTTCTTGGATCAGGTAGGTCGCGCCTGAATAGCCCATAAACGGCGTACCGATATGGCGACGGATCACCGCGCCGGGGAATGAGGCGGGGATATACATGCTGCGCCCGCCGGCTTCGGCAGAATACATCCGCTCATTAAAACTACCGAACAGCACGAGCGGCGGATTGCTGCGGATCGCATCGCGCACGGCGGCATTGTCGGGCTTGATCCCGGCAGTGCGGCTGAACGCGAAGTTGCAGGGCAGCCCCATGTCGTCCTCAAGGAATTTGCGGATGCCGCGCGTGTACGTGTCTGTCGCGACGACACCGAAGCTGGCGGTGCCGAAAAAGTCCTGCGTGACTGAGCGCCACAAATCCCACAGCGGTTTGATCGTCGTATGTTTTTCGCGTTCGATAAATGGTTCTGGATCAAGCCCGGTCATTTCGCCAAGCTTGCGCAGGAACAACGTCGTGCTTTCAAGTCCAATTGGCGCTTGCAGATAGGGCCGCTCAAGCGCCTCACACAGCCCCCGCCCAAATTCGCGGTACATGCAGACGTTGACGCTGGCGTCGGCCAGCCGCTTGACGTTGGCGAGATGCGATCCCAGCGGGAAAGCCATATTAACTTCAGCCCCAATGCCCTCAATCAACCGCCGGATTTCGGCCAAGTCTGACGGCATGTTAAAGCAGCCATACATTGGCCCGATAATGTTGACCTTGGGCCGTTCGCCGTCTTTCAAAGTCTTTGGCGCTGGCACTTTCTTTGGGCCAAATTCAGTCCAGAGCCACGTCAGCGCGCGGTCGGCCGACTGCCACTGATCCTCGTCAATTGTGCGCGGCAGGAAACGAACGATGTTGGTGCCCTCAGGCGTCACCCCGCCGCCGATCATTTCGGAGATTGAGCCAGTCACCACCACCGATGGCAGATCTGGATCAAGCGTTTTCCAAGCGCGCTTCATTGCGCCCTCAGTGCCGTCACGGCCAAGCTCTTGTTCGCCAAGGCCAGTCACCACAATCGGCAACTCATGCGGCGGCAGGCCGTCGGTATAGTGAAGCACTGATGTCACAGGCAGATTTTCGCAGCCCACCGGGCCATCGATGATCACTTGCAAGCCCTTGATCGCGGTGAACGCATAGACTGCGCCCCAATATCCGCCCGCCCGGTCATGATCGAGGATCAGCGTCATGCGCCTATCGCCCCTTCGGCCTTTTCAAGCGCGATCCGTTTGGCGGCGTATTTCGCCTTGAACTGCGGCTGATCAACCGGGGTGTCTTCCCACACGCCAGCGGTGGTGCCACTGCCAACACCTTCGAAGAAGGCCTGCATTTTGTTAAAGCGATCTTGGTTGCCAAGTGCTGCGTTGATGACGGCCGCAATGCTGCCTGCGCCTGCAACCCCCATCAAAGGCCGTGCTGAAATCAGGTTGGTGAAATAGAGCGCCGGGATCGCCTTGGCCTTGGCGTGCTGCACAACCGGGGTGGTGCCAATCGCGAGATCAGGCTCGAAGGTTTCAACCGCTGCCAAGTCTTGCTCTAAACTCGCGCGGTATTGGACATGAACGCCGCGCGCGATCAGCCATTCCCGGTCTGGATCGCTCCACACGGTGCGCGGGCAGGCGGTGCCAACATAGGGCACCTCAGCCCCGCTTTCGATCAGCAACCGCGCGACAAGCAGTTCGGAGCCCTCATAACCCGAAACGGTGATCCGGCCCTTGATCGGCTTGGCAACAAGGGCTGCGGCAATTGCGGGAAGGAACTTATTCTTGGCCGCGTCAACCTTGTCCGCAGCGATGCCGCAAGCCTTGCCAACCGCATCAAGCCACGCCGCCGTGCCGTCAACGCCGACGGGAGCTGAGCCGATAACCGTGCGCCCCGCCGCCTCAAATTCGCGGATACTCGCGGTGTAGAAGGGGTGGATGGCTGCAACCGCCGCACAATCAAGCGCGCTGTAAAGATCACGCCATTCGCGCGTCGGCACAACTGGCCCAGCGGCGAGCCCAAGCGGCTCAAGCAATTGCCCGATGCCAACCGGATCGGCAGGAAACATCTCACCGAGCAATGTAATCGTTGGCCGATCCGAACGCTCTTTGGGTGCCGCAACCGGGCCTTGCTCCGCTTCCCCCCGCGCATAGGAGAGCATAGCGCCTGCCAGCACATCCTTCGCCTCAGCGTGGGTTGGCACACCGAAACCTGGCACGTCGATCCCGATGATGCGGACGCCGTTGATTTCCTTGGGTAGGAGTTGGAGCGGAACGCCCGATGCTGTCGGCACGCAGAGATTGGTAACGACGACGGTATCATAAAGTGCTGGATCGGCGATCTGAAAAACCGCGTCGCGAATGTCCTCGAACAGTTTGCCCGTGACGAGCGTTTCGGAATTAAACGGCACATAACCAACACTGCGCCGCGCGCCATAGAAGTGCGAGGTGAAGGTCAGCCCGTAAACGCAGCAGGCCGAACCAGACAATATCGTTGCCGTCCGCCGCATCCTAAGGCCAACGCGAAGCGAACCGAAGGCGGGGCACATGCTCTGCGGCTGATCATGCGGGCCTTGGGGATAGTCAGTCGCATAGCGCGCGAGAATTTCGGATTTGCCCGCCGCACTTGCCGCCGCGTGCATCGTGCCGCCCGAATGGCAGCCGCCCCCTAAGTCAAGCCGATCGCGATCGCGCGTGAGAGGCGCGGCCTCACTCATACCGTGTCATACACCACTTCAAGGCTTGGCTTGGTGACATAGGCCTTGCCGCGCATGTCAGTTTGTGTGGCAGGCTTGAGCGTAACATTGCCGCCCGTTTCTTCTGGACTGAACAGCCCAAGCAACCCATCCTGATCAAGCGGGGTTGGCCGCACGGGTGGCGCTTCAGCAACATTGATCGCAAGCTCTTCAAAGATTGAGGCCCATTCGCCGCCGGGGGTGCCGATAATCTGATAATTGGCCGATTTGCGGCGGATATCTTCGTTCGCCGGGATTGCGCAAAGTGTTGGAATGCCAACGGCCTCTGCAAACGCCTTGGCCTCACCCGTGCCATCATCCTTGTTGATGATCATCCCCGCGACGCCGACATTTCCGCCCATCTTGCGGAAATATTCAACCGCTTTGCAGACGTTGTTCGCAACATAAAGTGACTGGAGATCGTTCGATCCGACGACAATCACCTTCTGGCACATATCACGCGCAATCGGCAGACCAAAGCCGCCGCACACGACATCGCCGAGGAAATCGAGCAGGACATAATCAAAGCCCCACTCATGAAAGCCCAATTTTTCGAGCAGTTCAAAACCGTGGATGATCCCGCGTCCGCCGCAACCGCGCCCAACCTCTGGCCCGCCAAGTTCCATCGCGAACACGCCGTCTCGTTGGAAGCAGACATCCTCAATCGACACTTCTTCGCCCGCAAGCTTCTTACGCGCTGAGGTTTCGATGATCGTCGGGCAGGATTTGCCGCCGAACAACAGCGATGTCGTGTCGCTCTTAGGGTCGCAACCTATCAGCAACACCCGCTTGCCCTGCTGCGCCATCATGTAGGAGAGGTTGGAGAGCGCGAAGCTTTTGCCGCTGCCGCCCTTGCCGTAAATCGCGATGATCTGGGTTTCTTTGGTGATTGGCCCGGTGTGGACGGGATCAGGCTCGATTGAAGCCTCATGGCGCAAATCATGGCCATCTAGCATCGTCATGCGACATCCCTCCAGTCGAGTATCATTTTAAGGCAATCCGCATCACCAAAGGCAACCGGGTAGGCCGTTGCGGCATCGCCAGCGCGCTGGCAGTGAGTGATCAGCCCTTCGAGCGAAAGCGTGCGCGACTCGATGAGCGACGTCGTCGCGGCCAAATCTTCGGGCGACCATTCGGCGGCCACGCGAATTCGAGTTTCGCGCATGAAGGCGGGCGGAAATGCGAAAGACAGTGGCTTATCGTAAAATCCGGCAAGAACAATCTCGCCGCCCTTGGCCGTCCTGCCAATCAGCGTATCGAGAATATTACTGTCGCCGCTGACATCATAAATTGAGGCATAATCTTTGCGGTCATCATCGTCGGGATGGACAACATGATATCCGCTTGCGCCGCCGTGTCGCGCTCGGTTGGTTTCCCAGACAATCGGCGCCTCACCGCCCGCTGCCACAGCAAGCCGAGCAAGCAACCGACCAAGCACGCCGTGGCCAACAATTAAATCTGGAGTTTTACCGCCAGCAATCGCATGATGCGCCGTGGCTGCAAGCGCGATCAGCACGCCCTTTTCAATCAGCGTTTCACTTACGGGAATAGCGCGACTCGCAGGTACGATAACCCGCCGCGCCGCACCACCAAAAATGCCGCGCGCATCCTTGTAACAGCTTGCGCCAGGAACGAAGACGCGCTCACCCATGCGGATACGTGCGTTCGCGCCCGCATCAACAATCCGGCCAACCGATTCGTATCCCGGCACCAGCGGATAGCCCATGCCGGGAAACGGCGGCATCCGGCCCGTCCAGAGCAGACGCTCAGTCCCCGTGCTGATCCCGCTAAATTCAATTTCGATGAGGACGTCAGCATCGCCAAGCGCACAGAGTTCGAGATGCTGTAGCGACAGCGACTCCGGTGCATCCATAACCACGGCGAGCGTTTGCATCCCAGCCCCTCAACTAAGTAACCGCACGACTCCGAACGACCACCCATGACATCCTAATCAGGTGCCATTTGTAATCGTCAGTTTATCTTGACACAAATCAATGTCAACTTGGATTTACACTTATTTGACAGGATCGCCTGACACTCAGCGCGTGGCGACAATAATCCGGGTGATTAGAGGCAGTTGCGTCCCCACCGTGCGCCACCGCGCAAATCCCGCCGTTTTGAGCATTGCCCCGATTTCAGCAGATGTGCGCGGTCGGCCAGAGCCCATTGCATGAAGGTAAAAGCCAAAATACGCCTCACCCATTGGCCGCGCACCGGGGGTGTCGGCCATAGGCTCACTGATCAGCAGCGTATCGCCGGGCGAGAGTGCCGCCGCAATCGCGCCGAGCAAAGCCTGCGCGGGCGCATCATCATGATCATGCAGGATTCGGATTAGCGTCACGATATCAGCCCCGCGCGGCAGCGGATCATCAAAGAAACTGCCGCCGAAAACTTCAAGCCCATCCTTGGCAGGTACACGCGCGGCGACGGCAGGGAGATCAAACAATGTCCGTTTAAGGCTTGGATGGCGGGCATGAACCGCATCCAGAAACGCGCCCTCACCGCCGCCAACATCAAGGATATGGCGGTGCTTGGCAAAATTATAGCCAAGCAAAACCTGCTCCGCGATCATTGGCTGAGTCGCGGCCATCAGTGCCGAATAGTCGCGCGAAACCTCGGCTGATGCCTCACCATATGTCCAGTAATCAGCGAGCTTACCGCGCCCGCGCCGCAACAGCGCGAGCGGATCGGCAAGGTCAGCATAAAGCAGTTGATGGTGCATGATCATCGCACCAATCCCGCTATTGCCGAGCAGCGCTGCTCCTTGCGCACCGAGCGCAAAGCGGCCGTCACCAAGGTCTTCAGTCAAATCAAGCGAAGCCGCCGCCTTGAGCAGGCGCAGCGCGCCTTCCTCTGGCAAATCGGCGCGCGCACCAAAGGTGATGGCGTCCACTGGCTCCACCCGCAGCATTTCAAGCAGGTCAGTTTTAATGCACGCGGCAAGCACCTGCGAATAGACAAATCCAGTGACGATATTGAACATCGCGCCCGCTTTACGGCGCACAATAGGCCTGCTGAACGGCAGCAACGCTGCCCAATATTGGAAGCGCGGACTCGCGAGAATCGCGTTTCGCTTCGCAATCCACGCT
>JAYTMV010000028.1:0-7582 GCA_043728175.1 Sphingomonadales bacterium | reverse complement strand
TCTTGCTTGAAATCTTCTGTATGCTTGATCGACATGATCGGTCTCCTTGAGTGAGCTTATAATCTCAAGTGACCGGAACCAAACCGTTACAAGTCCAATCCAGTCCCACCATCGCTACTGGATTGCCACGCTTCGCTCGCAATGACGACGATATTTGACATAAGCTGTGGTAAACAAACCTAAAATTCCTCCTTGAAAGCGGGGAGATGTCTCATATAAACAATGCGGATGATCTGGAACATAATTGACCATCGTGAGCGGGTTTATCGCTGGAAGCTTGTAAACGCGGTTATCGAAGCCGTAGAGCATGACAACATTTGTGCTGATGCAGACCAAGCACCCCATTATGACGTGATGGAAGTCATCGACTACGACCAAAAGGAAGGCGTGTCCGTTAGCGAAGCCGTCGAGTGGGCAAACCAAAAGCGTTGTCCGGTCACCCTTTATCTCTACGATAATGGCAAAGGAACGACGTAAGAGGAGCATGTAAACGCCTGCGAAGAACGTCTCTGACACACCTTGGGTAATTGTCGCCATTACGCCGGCTCCCAATTCCCCCTTCCCTATTCTCACTAAACCGTCTATGTTCACTCTATGTTCGATCAAATCCACCCCGCCCTTACCTCATCCTACCGCTGGACACCCACCACCCAGCGGCGCTTTCTTGAGGTGCTGGCCCAAACCGGGAGCATCAAGCGCGCGTGCGGTGCGGTTTCGATATCGCGGCAGGCGGCTTATGTGTTTCGGCGGCGCAAGGACACGGCGGGAAATATACCGATTCAGTGTCAACTTCCTGAGAAATCCGCCATTTCTGAAATGGCGATTTCATCTCCCCTTGCGCCGCGTGCGATGAGCGGGCATCGCGCGGCATCGCCTTAATCGAGTTACAGGAACACCCTTAATCATGCGCGTCGTCTCCGGCATCCAGCCAACGGGAAATCTCCACCTCGGCAATTATCTCGGCGCGATCCGCAATTGGGTGGCGATGCAGGACAGCATTGATGGCGAAAACCTCTATTTTCTCGCCGATCTCCATGCGATTACGGTGTATAATAAGCCTGCCGATCTGACCGCAAACACGCGTGAAATGGCGGCGGCGCTGATCGCGTGCGGAATTGATACTGACCGCTCGATCCTGTTCAACCAAGCGCGCTTGCCCGCTCATGCTGAGCTTGCGTGGCTGCTATTTTGCACCGCACGGATTGGCTGGCTCAACCGGATGACGCAGTTCAAGGAGAAATCGGGCAAAGACCGTGAGGGCGCGAGCATTGGCCTGTTCGCCTACCCCGTGCTTCAGGCCGCCGACGTGCTGCTCTATCAGGCGACGCATGTGCCCGTGGGTGATGATCAGAAGCAGCATCTTGAGCTTGCGCGCGATATTGCTGCAAAGTTCAACAGCGATTTTGAGCAAGAGATTTTCACCCTGCCCCAGCCAATCATCCCGCCTGCGGCTGCACGGATCATGAGCCTGCGTGACGGCACTGCCAAAATGTCAAAGTCCGATCCAAGCGATATGAGCCGCATCAACCTGACCGATGACGCTGACACGATCATGGCCAAAATCCGCAAGGCCAAGACTGATCCGGAGCCGCTTCCGGGCGAAGCGGCGGGACTTGAAGGCCGCGCCGAGGCGAAGAATCTAGTCGGGATTTATGCCGCAATTACGGGCGAAAGCGTTGACGCGGTGCTTGGGCGCTTTGCGGGCCAAGGGTTCGGCGCGTTCAAAGCTGCGCTTGGTGAGGTACTGGTTGAAACACTCGCGCCCATTTCCGCGCGGTTCAATGCGCTCAAAGGCGATGTGACGACGCTAGATGCAATCCTAACCAAGGGTGCGGAGCAGGCGAGTACGCTGGCGGCACCAACGCTAGCGGCGGCTTATGCGGCGTTAGGTTTAATGAGTTAATGACTTCAGGCTATATATATTGGATGCCCCACCTTGTTTCCAAGGTAAAGACTCGTCAACTTCGACAATAGCGCCACCTCGGCCTAATGCGGATGGATAATCGGTAGGCATTGCCTCCCGAACATGGTGGCCAAAAAATAGGGACTTATATACTTGTGTGACCTAACGCCAATCCGGGCCGTCATATCCATCAGGTGGCGCGATGCGATGCCATCCCATAGCCGCCTCTTGGCACGAGGATAAAACATCCTGCCTGAAACGGTCTTTGGCATCAGGTGCCCGCACGATCTCATTCCCAAAAACATCAAAAGACATGCAGAGCCGGGGAACAGCTTCCATCTGTCCAGCGCCCTCCAAGCCCCAAAGAACCGTTGCCGCCACTTGCCGCCTTCGAAGTTCAATTTCCTTCCTTGCGTCTGATGTCTGCGCCAGAAAGACGACCAACCCTCCTGTCACCCTTTCCCCGTCTTTTCTCGCTTCGTATACCTGCGCGTCGAGCCGAATATTAATGAGCACACCCCCTACCTTCAACGGAACGTCTACCGCATTCGGCGAAAAGGTCAGTTTGTTCCATCGCCGCTCAAGATAGAGCGTCTTGAAGGCTTCAAGTGCCTTAATACAGCGAAGGGCTTCATCGCGTCTGTCCGGCTCTCGGATGGACTTAGCATTCAAGCGCGACAGGCTTTCATCAAAGAATCGCGTGTCACCATCCCCCTTGGCAAAAAACTGCTGAATGTCGCGTTTGGCTTGGCCATAGGTTGCGACGGGTATCTTGCGAGGAAATTTGGCGCTTCGGATTACATCCTCTCTTTGCCTCGCTTTAGTGGTTGACAGATACCGAGTCAGATGATTCACGGAAAACCTAGGTTTCGGATTGAAGCCATAGTTGGGAGTTTCGGCCATGGATGATCTAACCCTTCAAGCAAAGATCGATGATCTAACGACTCTATATGTTTCGCCTGTGGCAAAAGAAACGTATTTTGAATGTATCGACGAAGATTCTTTAGGCGGAGCAGACGGCTATTTCGTGGTTAGATCGTCCCGCTCGCCTTTGCGTCCCGCTTTTGAGATTCTGGCAAAGGCACCATCTTTTGAGGCCGCTGAAATAATCTTTGACATGATTGTCGGTAGACGGGGGTTATTGTCCGCTTAGTCTGGCTTTTTACCTTTGCTCGTGAGAAGAACGGGGTCTGCCTCACGCTTCTTTGATCCAAGGAAGTTTGAGGGCGAAACAACCTTTTTACCGGTTTCTGATTCAATCTGCTTTCGAGCCGTGCCCGCGATTTTGCCGCCAGCCCTTGCTGCGCCCTCATTCTCAACCAAGCCTTGCGTATCCCTCTGTTCAGCTATCGTCTTTGCTGATGTCTCTCCGAGCATCGTCAGGATGAGTTCAAGATCAGTCATATGGTCACGGAGATTTTGGTGCGCCAATCCTTTTATGCGCTTATGTCGCGCAACGCCAACGCCAAAGGTTTCTTGGGCGATGGTGTTGGTCAGAAGTGCAAAGTGAGAACTGTCAGTGATTCCTCGTTTTTGCCATTCTCTGTTCAACTCCTTGTTTGCCACAATTGAGCGAACGCGCTTTTCGATCCAATCGTCTTTGCGACCCTGTAACTGATAGGTCAAAATAGCCCGCTTGATTGCCAATTCAGGGTCTTGGTTTTCCTGAATCCGCTCAAAGCCAACTTTTGCTAGCCATCGCTTGATAGGTTCAGCGCCGGGGGAAGAAATAGACTGTATAATCCGAAAGAGCGTTGCCGTGTTCGCGACATCGGTTCTGTACATTTTTCCATCGGAACCGGGCAATGGCAGTTGTCCGATAAAATCGGACAACTCAGAAAACCCCTCTTTTTCAATCATTTGCCGTTTGAGATCAGACCAATATTTCCGCGCTCTATCGCTGTCCGTTATGGCCGCGATGACATCCACAACGGAAAACATCCACTCCCCATCGTGCAGGGTGCGGCGGATTTCTTTGCCCTTAAATGCAACGATTTCCAGTTGGCCGTCAGTCACCAACTCAGCCCCCGGTTCCCGCGTCTCCGCAAGTTCTTCTTTCGTGACTGCCCCAAAGCGTTCCAACGCCTCTCCAAAGGGCATGTCAACGCCAAAGGCTTCGTCATATTTGCGTTCGTTCGTCATGCGATAAGAGCCTTGTATGTCAGACGGCCATTGGTCTGGCCTAGAAGGGCATTAACCCGCTGCCCTTCGCCAATCTCGCGAAGGTTAAAGCGCCATGTCATTTCGCCAAGATAGCGCGAAAGATGCTTTGGGGACAGGTGATGGTGAGTGCCAATAATCTGGCGCTTGAACAGTGCCCAAACGCTTTCGATCCCATTTGTATGCAGGCAGTAGTTACGGACATATTCACCCCTACTGTGGTTGACACGGTGATGGTGATATGTGTCCCCAAGCCCCACGAATGAGCCGTGTTCGTCCGTCATAAGCGCCGCGCCGGGGGCTACATTGTCCCGAATGACAGACTGGACGTTCCGAGCCGACAGGCTAGGCGTAATGCCCGTGCGAAGCTCACCTTCACGCTCAAGCAGGCCAAGTACTGCAACCTTGCCAGCACCGCCCTGCTTGCCTCCTGTCCGCTGCCAAGCATGTTTATTCTTCTCCTTGCCGCCGATGAATGTTTCGTCTGCCTCCACTTCGCCCTCTAGCGGGCGTTTGAACGAGCGGGTCTGCGCAGCATGACGAAGGCGATGGAGCATAAACCAAGCCGTCTTTTGGGTGACGCCCAAATCCTTGGCAAGTTGAGTGCTCGCGATGCCCTTCTTATGCGAAGTGATTAGCCAAATCGCCATCATCCATTTGCGCAGTTCAATCTTGCTATCCTCGAAAATGGTGCCGACGCGGATCGAAAACCGTTTGCGGCAAGCCCCGCACTTATGGCTGCGACCATCCGAGAAGTGATACACCTTGGCGCTACCGCAATGTGGGCAATATGCCCCGTCTTTCCAGCGGATTGCAGTAAAATGGTCAATTGCCGATTGCTCATCGGGGAATGCAGCCATCATCTGAAAGAGGGTTTCAAACTGCTGCATTGCTGGGCGGTTGTTTTCCATGCCCCTTGATACCACAATCTTGCATCATTGCAAACTATTTTGGGTCACACAGGTATATAATTCCCAAAAAATATAGTTATCATTCAGCAGATATTCATGAATGAAATTGGAGGATAAGGTTTGTAATAAATCATTTTCAACAGCATAGAGTGCTGGAAACGGTTGATCAATGACTTACAGACATATTTTTACGGTTGCTATTGCTGCATATGCGACCGTCTACTGCGCAACGACCAATGCTGCGCGTCCAATATTGCCCAAAGAACTTAATGACAACGTCGAATATATTAGGTTTGTCAGCATCGGATGGGGCGAATCAGGCACGTTTGGTGTCGGGCCATATACTGGAGAGTTCAAACGCCGCCTCAATACTCAGACGAACAAATTTGGCGGGCCGATCAGTTTTGGGAGCGAACGTCAGTCCGGCAAAACCAAATATGCGCTAAGCGGGGGCGATCTGCGCACCCCTATTAGTGGCGACTGCCAGATGAACCAAGTCGAGCGTAGCATTGCTGGCTTTAGCATGGAAACACAGCCCTTTTCGCTTCAGTGCACCCTTGGTGCTGAGGGCGCGAGCATGAGTTTAGACACATTGCCACATGCAAACAGCTTTCGCCAAGATCGGATTGGCACTGTTCGTTTCAACGATATCGTCATTGAGGTTCGTTCGATCCACAAAGCTCAAAAGGGTGGTACGACGGCGGAACCGCTTGGATATGTCTTCACGCGAAATGGCTTAGCCGTGGCGGCAGTCGATGTTTCGGGCAAAGCCCATGTTGTCTTTACAAAGGGCCTCGATCAGCCGACCCGGCAGATACTCCTTTCGGCTGCAACTGGTCTTGCGCTGGTCTGGACGCCACAAATCTGAAAAGTCTAATCATAAGCAATCGTTGAAAGGTTGCTGCTGAATTATTCAAGCTTTCTGCACGTCCCGCAACCCAGATCCTTGGGCAGCTTGATCGTGCGCATTCCCGGCGTCAGGCCGTCGAAGATGTGGAGTTTGCCAGCTTGAGCTTCGCCAAATCCAGCGATCACGCGGATTGCCTCCATCGCGGCGAAGCTGCCCATCAGGCCGACCATCGCGCCGAGAACGCCGACTTCGGAGCAGCTATCACAGTCGTCGGCATCATGCGCGTCGCCAACGAAGCAGCGGTAGCAGGGCTTGTCCGCCTCCCACCCACGAAACGTGCCGATCTGGCCGTGGAACTGGCCAATCGCCGCCGAAACGAGCGGCACGCGCGCTGCGACGCACAGGTCATTCACGATCAACCGTGTCGCAAAATTATCGCACCCGTCAATCACGACATCAACACCGTCAAGCAATGCGGGCGTGGTCGCGCTCGTCACCCGTTGGCGCAGCGCTTGCACTATGACATCGGGGTTAAGCTGGCGCACGACCCGTTCGACCACATCAACCTTGGCCGCGCCGATATCAGCCTCAGTATAGAGTATCTGACGCTGAAGATTGGATCGGCTGACGATGTCATCATCAATCACACTCAATCGACCGACACCCGCAGCAGCGAGATATTGGATAGCGGGGCAGCCAATCCCGCCCGCACCAATGATCAGGATATGCGCGTTCAACAGGCCGATCTGCCCTGCCCCGCCAATCTCCTTCAGGACGATATGGCGGGCATAGCGATCAAGCTGTTCGTCGCTTAGTTCAGTTGAATGAATAGCTTATCTCGCTGCGATACCAGCCAGTCTGGTTCTTGCCGTTTGAGCGGTAATAGCTCTGCTTTGCACGGCCTGCGGCGATAGCGCCAACAATCGCTTCCACTTCGGGGCAGCCGATCCGGCGAACGACAATCTTCTGCACTTGATCGGCGCCATCGAACTGGACGAGGATTGGCACGTTGAGGTCGGCATATTTTCGGTTGCCGACGCTGGGGCATTTGCCCGCCGCGAGCAGCTTATCAATCTGGCCCATCAATCGTTCGCTAATATACGCGGGGCCACCTGCGTTGCTGACTGCGGGAATATCTGACCAATCACCTTCGGCCACTTCAACAGATTGTGCCAAGGCAGTCTGTGAAAGCAACGCTGCTGAAGTTGCGAGTAAAATCCGAATCATCTTCACCTCCCGGTTGAACCAAATCCGCCAGCATTACGCGCCGTTTCGGGCAAAATGTCCAGTAGCGTGAACGCCGCGCGTTGCACTGGGGCTGGCACCAACTGGGCAATGCGGTCACCGCGATTGATTTCGAACGGCTCCTGCCCAAGGTTGATCAGGATCACCTTCACTTCACCGCGATAATCGCTGTCGATCGTGCCCGGCGTATTAAGGCAGCTAATCCCGTGCTTGAGCGCAAGACCTGAGCGTGGCCGCACCTGCACCTCATAGCCTTGCGGGATTGCCATCGCGAACCCAGTCGCCACGGCGCAGCGCGCGCCGGGTGCGAGCGTCAGCGTTTCGGCGGCGACAACGTCCATCCCCGCCGCACCCTCGGTTGCATAAGCAGGCAGCGGCAGGCCATCACCGTGCGGCAGGCGCTGTATGCCAATTTCGATATCAGCCAAGCGCATCAGCGATCTTCCCCGCAAGCTTCATCGCGACCAGCCCCTTTTCCATCCGTTCCCAACTTTCAACGCCGTCCTTGGTGAT
>JAYTMV010000027.1:0-5455 GCA_043728175.1 Sphingomonadales bacterium | reverse complement strand
CCGGTTTTGCTTGATCTTGGCTGGTTTAAGCTGCGCTGGTACTCGCTGAGTTATATCGCGAGCATTATGCTCGGCTGGTGGTATCTGACGAAGCTGATTGCTCAGCCGGGTGCGGCGATGGCCAAACGGCATATCGATGATTTCGTTTTTTACGCAACGCTTGGCATCATTCTTGGCGGGCGGCTGGGATACTGTGTTTTCTACAAACCAGAGATGTTTCTCAATCCTCTGAGCGTGCTGCGGCTGTGGGAAGGCGGCATGTCGCTCCACGGCGGTTTCCTCGGCACAATCTTCGCGATCTCGCTATTTTGCCGCAAGCATCAACTCAATATGCTCCGCGTCTGCGATTATATTGCCTGCGCGACGCCCTTTGGCCTTGTCCTCGTGCGCGTTGCCAATTTCGTGAACGGGGAACTTTGGGGGCGTCCAACGACGCTTGCTTGGGGCGTAATCTTCCCCGGCACGGGTGATGAAATTCCCCGCCATCCAAGCCAGCTTTATGAGGCCGGGCTTGAGGGGCTCGTTTCGATGATCGTGCTGTGGTTCCTCTTCTGGAAAACCGATTCGCGCTATTATCCGGGGCGGCTCGTCGGCACAGGCTTGGTCATTTACGGTGCTGCGCGCTTTGGCCTTGAATTTTTGCGTCAGCCTGATGCGGGCCTTGAGAATCTTTCATGGGGGCTGACTATGGGGCAGACGCTCAGCCTGCCGATGCTGCTCGTCGGGCTTTATCTGATCTTCACCGCGAAATCGCGCCGGGTGCGCGTCGAATCGGTTAGCGGCGCTGCAAGTGTTGCGTGACTGGCGGCGTTGTTGAAGCCTTAGCCGAAGCGATTCGACAAAAAGGGCCGATATCGGTTGCCCATTTTATGGCAGCCGCAAACGCGCATTATTACGCGACGCGCGATCCGCTCGGGATTGCGGGCGATTTCACCACCGCGCCCGAAATCAGCCAGATGTTCGGCGAACTTGTTGGCGTCTGGCTTGCTGACCTATGGGATCGCACAGGACGACCCCAAGTGCATTATGTTGAGCTTGGCCCCGGCCGAGGCAGCCTCGCCCAAGATGCGCTTCGGGCGATGGCTTTGGCTGGCCTCACGCCTTGCGTGCACTTCGTTGAAACCAGCCCCGCATTGCGAGGCGTGCAGGCCGAGCGGGTGCCGGGTGCGATATTCCATGACGACATATCGACATTACCTGGCGATGCGCCACTCCTGATCGTTGCCAATGAATTTTTTGATGCGCTTCCAATCCATCAATTGATTCGCGGGCGTGCGGACTGGCACGAGCGGCGGGTCGCCGCCCAAGGACGTTTGTTTTTGCCCGTCGCAGATAAGGCTGTGCCCGAAAGCTTGATCCCAAAGGCGCTGCGTGATTCGCCCGTTGGCAGCATTATCGAAAGCGCGCCAGCGAGCGTTGCCATCGTTACAGCGCTTACCAAACGGTTAGGCATACAAGGCGGCGCGGCGCTGATCGTTGATTATGGTTATGACGGCCCAGCGGTTGGAGAAACACTTCAAGCGGTCAAAGGGCATCGCTATGCCAACCCATTTGATTCAGTGGGTGAGCAGGATCTGAGCGCGCATGTGGATTTTGCAACGCTAAGCGCGGCAGCAGCGCTAGCCGGGGCGGCGGTTTCAGGGCCGGTTGGGCAAGGGACTTGGTTGACTGCGCTTGGGATTGAGGCACGTGCGGCAGCACTCACCAAGGCCTCGCCAACGCGCGCCGCAGAGATTGGCGCGGCGCGGGAACGTTTGACTGAGCCCGATGCTATGGGAACATTGTTCCGCGTAATGGCACTGCGCGCGCCGCACTGGCCCGAACCAGCAGGATTTTGAGAAGGTGGAACAAGTGGAAGCTATCGACGTCCTCGCATCACGCACTCTAACGGGCGTATATCACGGGTTTCTCGGACGGCGGGGCGGGGTTTCGGCTAATTTCTATGCCAGCCTTAATGTCGGACTAGGCTCGAACGATGAGCGTGCAGCGGTGACCGAAAACCGTCGGCGTGCGGGTGAGGCCGTATTGCCGGGCGCTCAGCTTGTAACCCTCCACCAAGTCCACTCTGCCGACGTTGTGACAGTCGCCTTACCTTGGCCCGATGATGCGCGGCCTCATGCAGACGGGGTGGTTACCGACAGGCAAGGGCTTTTGCTCGGTATATTGACCGCTGACTGTGTCCCGGTGCTTTTTGCCGACATTGAGCGCGGGATCGTTGGTGCGGCCCACGCAGGCTGGAAAGGCGCGCTTGGCGGCGTCACCGATAATGTCATCACCGCGATGGTTGGGCTGGGTGCGCAGCGCGATTCGATTGTCACAGCGATTGGCCCGTGCATTGGCCGCGCTTCGTATGAAGTCAGTGATGATTTTGCGAAGGTGTTTGAACAGGCTGATTCGGCCAACGAACGTTTCTTTACCGGGGGCAAGGCCGGGCATCATTATTTTGATATCGAAGCCTATGTCATCCACCGCCTCAGCGCCGCAGGGATCCTCCGAATTGATCCGCTGGGACTCGATACTTATGCCGAACCGGAGCGCTTTTTCAGCTATCGCCGCACCTGTCACGCCGGCGAGACTGATTATGGCCGCCAGATTTCGCTCATTGGTATCGGATAAGCGGTGGACTGCGGATTCCATCGTCCGTTTTGTGCAGCTTAACACAGCATTAAAAAAATCCAATTGCCAACAAAAGAACGAATCGCTAGGGGGCAATGCTGCGGGTCCGAGCGGCGTGAAATCCCTTTGCGTGCTCGCCGCTTTGTTTGACCCCAACGGGAGGATATTTTTATGAAGAAGATTGCAACTCTGTCACTCGTACTCGCCGCTTCACTTACGCTTGCTGCGTGCAGCCAGAAGGCCGCCGATGAATCAGCAAACGCTGCTGACACAATGGCAACCGAAGCTGTTGCTGGCGCTGAAAATGCTGCTGACGCATCAATGGAAGCCATGGGCAACGCAACTGACGCGATGGCCAATGGCACTGCAGCCGGTGCAGATGCAGTGATGAACGGTGCCGATGCAATGGGCGAAAAAGCCGATGCAATGGGCGAAAAAGCTGACGCTATGAAAGATAGCGCAGTCGATGCCGCTGCAGACGCAATGAAGAAGTAATTTATTTGGCCGTAAGGCTGAATTTGCTTTAAGAAAGGCCGCATCCCAAACCGGGTTGCGGCCTTTTTTGTATCTAAGTGTTGCTCAAAATGAGGACATTGACATGCGTTTGATTCTCGGGCTTGCGCCTCTAATACTCCTCGCAGGATGTGCCGAGGAGCCTGCGCCGAACAGCGTTGACGCGGCAACCCCTGCGGAAGCCGAAGCACTCAACGACGCCGCCGAAATGCTTGATCAAACCGAACCACCCCCGCGCCTGACGAATGACACCGGCGACGTGCCATCTCCGCCGGTGCCTTCGCGTTAAAGTATTTAATCGCGAGCGAAAATCTCTTCTGAGAGCAGGCTCGCTTTGATCGCAGGAAGTGCGACGTTTGCACCTTGTGGCAGCCAATCGCCGCCTTCGCCTTGGTGGATGACCCGCACACGTTCAGTATCAGGATCAACGAAAACGATTGTTTGCACCCCACTGAGTGCGCGGTATTCGGCAAGCTTGCTGATTTGATCGTTAGACGCGGTGGAGGGGGACAGGACTTCAAACACAACCACAGGATCACCCAAAAGCTTCTTATTGTCATTTTCAGGCGATGCTGGATTGTTGCAATAGACGCTGACATCGGGGAAGCGAATTGATCTCTTACCTGTGCGCATCGCCAAATCCGACCCATAAGGGCGACAGCCCGAGCCGCGCAATTTTGCCCCAAGCGCAATGATGATATTTGCAGCCACCGCCGCGTGTTTGGGTGATCCGCCTGCCATCATCCAGATCATGCCGTCAACCAGCTCGGCCTTGGCATCGCCGAAGTCCATGTCGAGAAACTCTCTGACTTCAACGGCGCGGTAAGCTGGATTGTTAGGAAGTGATGCCATAGCTTTGCAATACATCCTTTGAGTCCAAAAACAAAGGGCCGGTGAGTTTCCCCACCGGCCCCTTTTTGCGTTAGGTATTGAGCGGACTTAGAAGTCCATTCCGCCCATGCCACCCATTCCGCCCATGCCGCCGGGCATACCGCCGCCAGCAGCCTTATCTTCGGGTGCATCCGAGATTGCGGCTTCGGTGGTGATCAAGAGACCAGCGACCGATGCAGCATCCTGAAGGGCTGTACGAACAACCTTGGTTGGATCGATCACGCCCGCCTTGACGAGGTTTTCATACACATCGGTTGATGCATTGAAGCCTTGGTTTTCGTCATTCTCGCGCAGGAGATTGCCCGAAACCACAGCGCCATCAAAACCAGCATTGCTTGCGATCTGACGCAGCGGCGCAATGATCGCCTTGCGGATGATATCGATACCGCGTGTCTGGTCGTCATTGACGCCCTTCATGCCATCAAGTGCTTTCGTTGCATAAAGAAGCGCTGTACCGCCGCCGGGGACGATGCCTTCTTCAACCGCTGCACGCGTTGCATGAAGTGCATCATCAACGCGGTCCTTGCGTTCTTTCACTTCAACTTCAGTTGATCCACCAACCTTGATAACGGCAACGCCGCCAGCAAGCTTGGCAAGACGCTCTTGCAGCTTTTCCTTGTCATAATCGCTGGTGGTATTTTCGATCTGCGCACGGATCGCTTCAACGCGGCCCTTGATCGCATCGGCTTCACCCAGACCGTCAATGATCGTGGTGTTGTCCTTGTCAATCGTGACGCGCTTGGCCGAACCGAGCATCCCGAGGGTTACGGTTTCAAGCTTGATACCAAGATCTTCGCTGATCATTTCACCCTTGGTCAGGATTGCGATGTCTTCGAGCATTGCCTTGCGACGATCACCAAAGCCAGGCGCCTTGACCGCAGCAACCTTAAGGCCGCCGCGCAGCTTGTTGACCACGAGCGTTGCAAGCGCTTCGCCTTCAATGTCTTCTGCAATGATGAGGAGCGGACGGCCCGACTGAACAACGGCTTCCAAAATTGGGAGCATCGCTTGCAGGTTCGACAGCTTCCTTTCGTGGATCAGGATGTAGGGGTCCTGAAGCTCGACCGTCATCTTTTCAGGGTTGGTGATGAAATATGGCGAGAGATAGCCACGGTCAAACTGCATCCCTTCAACAACGTCGAGTTCGGATTCACGACCCTTGGCTTCTTCAACGGTGATGACGCCTTCTTTACCGACTTTTTCCATCGCCTTGGCAATCATTTCGCCAATTTCGCTTTCGCCATTGGCTGAGATCGTTCCGACCTGAGCGATCTCCGATGTGCCAGCAACAGGCTTTGAACGGGCTGCGAGATCAGCAACAACCTTGTTCACCGCAAGATCAATGCCGCGCTTCAAATCCATCGGGTTCATGCCAGCGGCAACTGATTTCATGCCTTCGCGGATGATCGCTTGGGCAAGAACGGTTGCTGTCGTG
>JAYTMV010000026.1:0-2559 GCA_043728175.1 Sphingomonadales bacterium | reverse complement strand
CGCTCGGGATGAGCGAATGTGAGGAAACTCGATGATCGGCCTCCACCATTATCTGGTCGTTTCGGCGTTCCTGTTTGTGATGGGGGTGCTCGGCATTTTCATCAACCGCAAGAATATCATCATCATCCTGATGGCGATTGAACTGATCCTGTTGTCGGTCAATATCAACCTTGTCGCGTTCAGCGCGTTTCTGGGCGATCTGGTAGGGCAGGTGTTTGCGATGTTCGTGCTGACAGTTGCTGCGGGTGAGGCAGCGATTGGCCTGGCGATATTGGTGATTTATTTCCGTGGGCGCGGGACAATCGCGGTTGATGATGTCAACCGGATGAAGGGGTGAGTTGATCGTGGAGTCCATTACACTCATCGTTTTCCTGCCGCTGCTCGCCGCGATTGTCGCTGGCCTCGGCAACCGGATGATTGGCAATTTCGCCGCCAAAGTCGTGACGACGGGCGCGCTTTTCACGTCATGTGCGTTGAGCTGGCCGATTTTCATCTCTTATCTGAATGGCAGTGCCGGGGCCGAGGTTGTGCCCGTGCTCGATTTCATTCGTTCGGGCGATATGGTCGTTGATTGGAGCCTGCGCGTTGATACGCTGACAGCGGTGATGCTGGTTGTGGTCACGAGCGTTTCCAGTCTTGTACACTTGTATAGCTGGGGATATATGGAGGAAGATCCAAGCCAGCCTCGCTTTTTTGCCTATCTCTCGCTGTTCACCTTCGCGATGCTGATGCTGGTAACGGCGGATAGCCTTGTTCAGATGTTTGTTGGTTGGGAAGGGGTTGGGCTTGCGTCATATCTGCTGATCGGATTTTGGTATCACAAGCCAAGCGCGAACGCCGCAGCGATCAAGGCTTTTGTCGTTAACCGCGTTGGTGACTTTGGTTTCTCGCTTGGCATTTTTGGTACGTTCCTGGTGTTTGGCACTGTGTCGATCCCTGCGATCCTTGAGGCGTCGCCAGCAATGGCCGGTTCAACCATCGGTTTCCTCGGTACGCGGATCGATACGATGACGTTGCTCTGCATCCTGCTGTTTATTGGCGCGTGCGGGAAATCGGCGCAGTTGGGGCTGCACACGTGGCTGCCCGATGCGATGGAGGGGCCGACGCCCGTTTCCGCGCTGATCCACGCCGCGACGATGGTTACGGCGGGCGTGTTCATGGTCTGCCGCCTCTCGCCGATGTTCGAAGCAAGCTCGGCTGCGCTTGACGTTGTCACTTATGTCGGTGCGGCCACCGCGCTGTTCGCGGCTACGGTCGGCACGACGCAGACCGACATCAAACGCGTTATCGCATATTCGACGTGCAGCCAATTGGGTTATATGTTCTTCGCGGCGGGCGTTGGCGCGTACAACGCGGCGATGTTCCACTTATTTACCCACGCCTTCTTCAAGGCGCTGTTGTTCCTCGGTGCGGGTAGCGTGATTCACGCGATGCACCATGAACAGGACATGCGTTATTACGGCGGTTTGCGCAAAAGCATCCCTTTGACATTCTATGCGATGATGGCGGGGACGCTGGCGATTACCGGGGTTGGCATTGCTGGATTGTTCGGCTTTGCGGGCTTTTATTCAAAAGATGCGATTATTGAGGCGGCGTTCGCGAGCCACAGCACGTCGGGCTACACCGCCTTTGCAGTTGCGGTGTTTGCAGCGCTTCTGACCAGTTTCTATTCGTGGCGGCTGATTTTCCTGACCTTCTATGGCAAACCCCGCTGGTCACAGAGCGAGCATATTCAGCACGCAGCGCATGGCCACGGTGATCATCATCACGAAGATCCTCACGCGCATGATGATGGCACCGCAGGTTACCATCCGCATGAAAGCCCGTGGTCGATGCTGATCCCGCTTGCGGTGCTGACGGGCGGCGCGGTGCTGGCAGGTTTTGCGTTCCACCATAGCTTCTTGGAGGCCGAGCAGGGCGCGGCATTCTGGGCCGGCAGCCTCGCGTTCGATGCGAACCTGATGCACGAAATGCACGAGGTTCCGCTGCTCGTGAAGCTATCGGCAACCATCGTCATGCTAATCGGCCTCGCCGTTGCGTGGCTGGCCTATATTAAGGACACTACCATCCCGGCGCGCTTCACGGCGCAATTTGGTGGCCTCTACCGCTTCCTCCTCAACAAATGGTATTGGGATGAGCTGTATGATTTTCTGTTCGTCCGTCCCGCCTTTGCGCTTGGCCGGGTCTTCTGGAAACGCGGCGATCAGGGTTTGATTGATCGGTTTGGGCCGAACGGTGTTGCTGAACTTGTGGTTGAGGGCAATAAACTCGCCGCGCGGTTCCAGAGCGGATATTTGGCGAGCTATGCGCTGGTGATGCTGATAGGCGTTGCGGCGGCGGCAACTTGGGCGATGACGCGGTAATGACTGATTTTCCCATCCTTTCGACGATGATCGCACTGCCGCTGCTTGGCGCAGTCCTGTGTTTGTTTGTCTCGGATCAGAGCGCGCGTAGGCTTGCGCTCGGCGTCACGATTGCCACGTTCGCACTCGGTATCATGCTCTGGGCGAATTACGACCTTGAAGGCGCGCAGTGGCAATTTGCCGAGCGCAGCGCGGT
>JAYTMV010000025.1:0-2858 GCA_043728175.1 Sphingomonadales bacterium | reverse complement strand
ACTTCGGTGACGGTCATTCCTGAGATTGCAAGCTCGCTCAGTGCCTCACGCACGTCGTCAAGCTTGAACGGTTTAATAATGGCAATGATGAGTTTCATTTGGCCCCCTGCGGTGTTTCGCTAAGAAACGTAGCAAAGGTCATGCCAGTTTGATGCAACGCAGCATTTGGGGGGATATTGGATTTCTGGCATTAGGCCAAAGAGCATCTTAGTGCTCAAAATTTAGGCGGCCACCTAAAATAGCCTAGTTTTCAGGCAAATCGAGCGCTTTGATCGCCACTTCCAAATCATCATCAAGCACCATCAACCGTACCGGAATCGAAAGACCGATGCCATAAGTGGCCATCTCAAGATCAAACAGCACTGAGTCAATCCCGGCCTCTTCAAGCCGAGACTGCGCTAAGCCTGCTTCAAAACTATTGTAAAACCGGGCGGCTTCAACCAGTGACACGCGCTATTTCGCCCTAAGAGGCATAATTGTTTGAACGCGAATTGGTAAACCATCGATGCTTTGCGTGCGCTTCGCGATTTTGGCGAGCCGTGTCGCGGGGTCATCGGCGGCATGATATTTGGAGAGCGTCTGCCGCTCACGATCAAAACTCATGAACGGTACGCCCCAACCGCAGCTTGTCTGAATACTATCCAAGTCAATCACGAAAATCTGGCGGGTGCCGGGCAGCACCGTGAAGTGCGAAACCAGCGCATCCCATTCGGCATCTTGCGGCAATACCGCGTGGCCATGCCCGTACATGCGAAAGATTAAAGCAGGCTGATCAAACGCACACATCATCACGGTGATCCGCCCATCCGCCGTTAGGTGCGCGTGTGTTTCATTGCCCGATCCACCAACATCAAGATAGCCTACCTGCGTTGGCGAAAGCACCCGGAAGCTGTCCATGCCCTTGGGGCTAAGATTAATACGGGCGCCAGCCGCCGCTGTTGCCACAAAAAACACCGGTTGCTTGGCGATGAAATCGATATGATCCTGCGTAAGACTGGTGAAAAATTCCATGAGCGTCCTTTCGTGTGCTTCACACTAACGCATGGATACGCGGCGGGAAAGGTCGATTTATTGCACAGGGAGACGAATAGATAGTATCGCGTCTATCCCTCTACATGCAACCAATCCGCGTGCCTTGGTGCCTTCTTGGTCTGGCTCCATTCCTCAAGCATCAGCGGGGCGACGCGTTCGAGTTCGGCGTATTGTTCGGCTGTACCGATGTTGCAGGCCAGCTCCAAGCGGTGGCCGTTAGGATCGAAGAAATAGATTGAGCGGAAAATCCCGTGGAACGTCGGACCTAGGACTTCGACGCCTTGCGCCTCGATATGCGCCTTCGCCGCTTTGAGAATATCAAAATCGGCGACTTCAAACGCGAGATGCTGCACCCACTCAGGCGTTTGCAAATCGCGGCTCATGTCAGGCTGGTTGGGTAGTTCAAAAAAGGCCACGACATTGCCGCCGCCGCAATCGAGGAAGATATGCATATAGGGATCATATTCGCCGGTGGAGGGCACATGATCCTCGGCAAAGGCATTGGTATATTTCATGCCAAGCACGCGTTCATACCATTCGACGGTCTCCTTCGCATCCTTGCAGCGATAGGCGACATGGTGGATTCGGTTGAGGGCGAAGGGCGCGTTCATTGCGCCACCTCAAGCACACCGCGCGCGATTTGATCGCGTTCAATGCTTTCGAACAGCGCCTTGAAATTGCCCTCGCCAAAGCCTTCATCGCCCTTGCGCTGGATGAATTCGAAGAACACCGGGCCAACCTGGGTTTCAGAGAATATCTGGAGGAGTAAGCGTGGATTGCCGCCCTCCGTTGAGCCGTCAAGCAGGATACCGCGCGTTTGGAGCGCGCTCACAGGTTCGCCGTGACCGGGCAAACGCCCATCAAGCATGTCATAATAAGTGTTGGGCGGCGGCGACATGAAGGGCGTGCCGATGGCCTTGAGCCGATCCCAACAGGCGGTGATATCATCGCAGATAAAGGCGATATGCTGAATCCCTTCGCCGTTATAGGCGCGGAGGAATTCCTCAATTTGACCGCCACCTGCCTTGCCCTCTTCGTTTAGCGGTATGCGAATTTTGCCGTCAGGCGCGGTCATCGCTTTTGACGTGAGGCCGGTATATTCGCCCTTGATGTCGAAATAGCGGATTTCGCGGAAATTGAAGATGCGCTCATAATAGCCCGCCCAATACGCCATCCGCCCGCCATACACATTGTGCGTCAGATGATCGATCAGATTGAAGCCAGCGCCAACGGGATGGCGGTCAACGCCGTTAAGATAAACGAAATCAATGTCGTAGATCGACAGGTCATCACCGTAACGATCCACCAGATAAATCAGAGCGCCGCCGATGCCCTTGATCGCGGGAATGCGTAGCTCCATCGCTCCAGTGCGGCTCTCGATTGGTTCAGCCCCGCGTTCAATCGCGGCAGCATAAGCCGCCTGCGCATTCTTCACCCGAAACGCCATGCCGCAGGCCGAAGCGCCATGTTCAGCGGCAAAATACGCCGCATGGCTGCGCGGTTCATAATTGGCGATCAGGTTAATCTCACCCTGCCGCCACAGATCAACATCCTTTGATCGGTGATGCGCGATATGGGTGAAACCCATCCGCGCGAATACGGGCTCAAGCAGCCCTTTTTCAGGTGCGCAAAATTCTACAAACTCAAAACCGTCGAGGCCGAGCGGATTTTCAAACAGATCGGTCATTGCGGCTAATCTTTCATTATATAGTTTCATTTGCAACTATATGGAGTCGTGCTAAATGTCAATGATGTCGCTCCGCCTTGATGCCTTCCTCCCCTACCGCTTGTCGGTTGCATCAAACGCCGTCAGTGCTCGCATTTCG
>JAYTMV010000024.1:0-6184 GCA_043728175.1 Sphingomonadales bacterium | reverse complement strand
TATCGCCATTCTGATTTTTGCCAGTGGTTTTGACCGTTACAATCCCCTGTTGCGGGCGTGAGGCCGATTCCTTTTTCTCGATCACTTCGCTTTCGGAATAGAGCGTATCGCCGCAGAAGAGTGGGTGCGTCATGCGGATTTCATCCCAACCGAGATTGGCAACTGCCTTCTGGCTGATGTCCGAAACGCTTTGCCCAACCATGATCGCAACGGTGAGCGGGGAGGCAACAAGCGGCTTGCCAAATTCAGTGCTTTTGGCGAATTCATAATCGAAATGCATAGGATGCTGGTTCATTGTCAGCAGCGTGAACCAGACGTTATCAGCATCAGTAATCGTCCTCCCAGGGCGATGTTCATAAATATGGCCAACGACGAATTCTTCATAATAGCGGCCAAATGTCTCCCGGAACCGACCCGGGGAAACCTCGATAACACCGTCACGCATTTGCTTTTCCTTCCAATGCCAAAATTCGGCGGTAGCGCGCCATCACGGGCGCTTCGAGCATCGTGTTTTTGAAGCGTATTGCCGATTGTCCAGCAGCAGCATAGGCAGCCTCGGCTTCATACGCCTCGGCAATTTGTTCGGCTGTTGGTCGCAGGATTTGATGAATCACCGCGATGTGCTTTGGATGCACCGCCGATTTTGCGGCAAAGCCAATCGCCTTCATTCGCGTCACTTCGTCCGCAAGTCCGTCAAGATTATCAAGATCAAGCCACGGCACATCAATCGCGGGGACACGTGCCGCAGCGCAGGCCATCACGATTTCGGTGCGCGCTGCAATCAGCGGCTCCCATGAAAGCGCAACGCCGAGTTCACCCGCAAAATCAGCACCACCCAGCATGACGCCGCCAATCCCCGGAGAAGCGGCTACCGCGCGCGCGACGCCAAGCCCGCGCACGGTTTCAATCAGTGGAAGGAGTGGAACCTCTATGCCCAGAACTGCGTGCGCTATCTCAACCTCGGCGATGGCCTCCACCATTGGGATCATGACGAAAGCCGGCTTGATCGCGCTTGCGGAAATCGCAACGAGATCAGCCAGCCCTTGGCGAGTGCGCAGCCCGTTGATCCGGACTCCGAGACGCGGATCGCCCATCGCGGCAAGCGCTGCGGCGCGCGCGGTGTCCTTGTCCGCTGGGCCAACTGCATCTTCAAGATCAATGCACACAAGGTCTGCGCCGCTGGCGAGCGCTTTGGCAAAGCGCTCAGGCCGGTTTCCCGGCACGAACAGCAAACTTTGATAGACGTTTAATGCAGACAAAACCGAATTTCCCTTCGCTTCCAATTTGTCCGGACAACTTTAGAAGTCAACCCGGTTTCACCACTCCTAGCCATGATGTCGCAATCAGCAAGCCGTAGACGCACCATACCCAGATGCGCGTGCGGTTCATCGTGCGGAGCAGCGGAAGCTCAGTTTCGTCGCTTGATCCTTGCGCGAGAAGCTTGCCGAGCAGGCCGCCAACAGGTTTGAACGACACATCAATCATGATCGCGGCAACAAAGATCAGCCCAAACAGCAATGCCTTCCACGCGAGCCAACCAACCGCAATCGGATGGCCCGTGACGAGCGACTCAAGACCAAGCACGAGATAGCCCGCCGCCAGAAAATAGCGTAGCCACCCCTCCCACCTGCGGTTGCGCGCCGCGCGCGGCGTCATGTCATGTGCGTGAGCGTCAAACACCAGCCACAGCCAGAACGCCGCGATGATCCATGCGACGACGACAATCGCCACTGGCAAATCCCACCATCCGCCCGCGTAAGACACGGTGAGTGACAGCGGCACCATCAGCGCCCACGCCGCACGCGGGGTGAGGTCAACAATCACCAGCAGCTTCAAGAGCGCAATCCGCTGATCAAGCGAATAAACCTCTCGCTTCCTGAAATGCTGGCCGAGCACGAATACGCCGACATCTGCGCCAAGCCAGAGCACGAACAGCAGCAGATGCGCGTAAACCAGCGTTGGATATGCAAGATCAGCCAAACCCATCACCGCCTCCTGTTGCAAATATGCCGCTTGACAGCCGTTTGATAAAAATGAAAGTTGTCCGGACAAATCATAAGCAGACATAATAAGCAAGCAGGAACGAACGCGACATAGGGAGACAGGAAATGGCCAACCATATTTTTCGCGCGGGCGTCGCATTTGCAGCGTTAATGATTTCACTGCCAGTTTTGGCGCAAGAGGCGCTTCCTGCTGAGGAAGGCAATCTTGACATCATCGTGACCGCGCAGCGGCGAAGCGAAAGCGTTCAGGATGTGCCTATCGCGATTTCGGCATTTTCATCGGATCAGCTTGAGGCGCAGGGCGTCAGCAACACGCTCCAACTAGGTCAATATATCCCTAACTTTGTCGCGCAGAATAATACCGGGCTTGGCGGGGCGAATGCCTACTTCCTGCGCGGGCTTGGCAATACCGAATCGATCGCGACCTTCGATCCGCCGGTTGGCACTTATGTGGATGATATTTATCTTTCGCGTCAGAATGCGAATAACCTCAGCCTGTTTGATGTTGAACGCGTTGAGGTGCTGCGCGGGCCGCAGGGGACGCTGTTTGGTCGCAATACAACAGGCGGCGCGGTCAGCATCATATTGCGTGATCCCGCCAAGGAGTTCGGCGGCTACGCTGAGCTTGGCTATGGCCGTTTCAGCAAAGTGCTGGTGCGCGGATCAGTGGATATTCCGCTGGCGGAAAGCTTCGGCGTCAAAGTCTCGGGCTTTTACGAGGATGACGGGGGCTATGCGAAGAACGTCACAACGGGTGATCGCATCAATGATAGCGACGCATGGGGTGCGCGGATTGGGTTCAAGGGTCAGTTGAGCGAACGCGTGTCATGGCGCGGGTCATTCGCACATTTCGAAAATGACGGTGAAAACATCCTCAACTTCACTTGCAATCCGGCCAATCCGACGCAGTGCAATGGCCGCTTCGCGACAAGCGGCCTGCGTGAGGGCAAGAGTTTTTCGCCTGCGCTATTTGCGCCAGTCAACATTAGCGGACGTAAGGCCAATTTCGGTCAGGGCGTCCGCACCCAGACCAATCTTGTGACATCAAACCTTGAGTTCGGGATTGGCGGGAACGCGACGCTCAACCTGATCACTGGCTATGTTGATCTCAAGCAACAATTCGCGGTCGACTTTTTCGACGGGCGCGGCGGCCCTAATATTGCGGCGCCTAATCCGGCAGTGCGCGGGCTGGCGCGTGGTGGTTTCGCAATCCTCAACGACGCGAAAAATGATCAGTTCAGTCAAGAAATCAAGCTGACGGGCAGCCTTGGCGATGGCTTCATCGATTATGTCGGCGGTTTTTTCTACATTAAGGAAAATAACTTCACTGACTTTGCCGATCTGTTCGGGATCAGCCCAGCACTGACGCTGCTGCTTGCTGATCGGACGCTGCGCAACTCCACCGAGGCCTATGCGGGTTTTCTCCAGACCGATTTCAACGTCACTGATCAAATCAAACTGACGGCGGGCATCCGCTACACCGATGAAACCAAGACGCTTGATTTCAGCGACAATCGCGCAAGCTGTCGTGACGGTACGATTGAGGCGAACTGCGTTGATAATCTCAACTTGATCGGCCCGTCAGGCGTGCGGATTCCGCGCAAGCAGAGCGCGAAACTGTTCACGCCGCGTTTTGCGGTCAATTTCAAACCTAACGATGATTTGCTCGTGTTTGCATCGGCGACACGCGGGTTCAAATCGGGCGGATGGAATGCGCGCGGCACAGCGGCGAGCCAGTTGTTGCCGTTCGGCCCTGAAAAAGTGTGGAGTTATGAGGCTGGCTTCAAATCGGATTTACTCGATAATAAAGTGCGCGCCAATCTGACGCTCTATTATCAGGATACCAGTGACCTCCAGACGCCCTCCGCGCTTGTCGCGGCGAGCGGGGCGATCACCTTTATCACGCGCAATTTTGCCGATTACCGCAACAAGGGGGCGGAGCTTGAGCTGAGTTTTGCCCCCGTCAAGGGCGCGAACCTGTTCGTCAACGCGGGCTATCAGGATGATAAATATATTATCAACCGCAACGCCCCAACGCGCGATATCTTCGGAATACAGTCAGTCGCTGCGCAGCAGGCGGCGTGCGTTGCGCAGCGGGCAGCAAACCAGATTCCGGTCACGCCAAACACCGCGCCTGCGGGCCAGCCTGTCAATAACGCCCCTGCCTGCGGTGCCGGGATTGTCGCGCCTGATGGCAGTATCGCAACGCCTGTTCGCACCCCTAAATTCTCGCTTGCGGTTGGGGGCAGTTACAAGGCTGAACTGGGCGGCAGTGGCTGGTCAGCCACGCCTTCGGTCAACGCCAGCTATGCCTCAAAATCGGAAACGGGCACGAGCAACGTCAACATCCGCACCGGGCCAATCACGGGATCAAACGGCACTTTCCCCGCCAACCCCTTCACAGGCGATTTCATCACTGGTTCGGCGAGCGAATCGCACTGGCTGGTCAACGCCAGCCTGTCGATCAAATCACCTGAGGATCGGATATCGCTGTCAGTCGAATGCACCAATTGCTTTGGTGAGGAATTCGTTCAGTCAACGCTTGGCAATTTCTCATATCTCAACCGCCCTTCGGAATGGATGATCCGCACGAAGTATAAATTTTGAGGTTGGGTAAACTTCCCTTTGCACGAAAGACGTGGTTGAACAGGGCATGACCTCTACCCGTTCCGAATTCAGCCTCGGCTGGAAAGTTCTTCTTGCTGGGTTTCTCGGAACAATGTGCGGCGCGTCGCCACTGCCGTTCAATGTGCTCGGGTTTTTGTTCGAACCGCTGAACACTGAATTCGGTTGGAATAAAACGCAGGTCAGCATTGGGATAACGGTGTTCGGGATTACCGCATCGCTGCTTGCGCCGGTGATCGGTTCGCTTGCGGATCGTCACGGGGTGCGCAAAGTCGCACTGCTCTCGCTTGTTGGGTTTATCATCACATTTTCCGCATTTTATTTCATGCCGGGATCGCTTGCCGCTTATTACGGGCTGTGGTTTGCGGTTGGCCTTGTCGGCATTGGCTCAACGCCTGTCACATGGAGCCGCGCGATCAGCATGTGGTTTGTAAAGAACCGTGGTCTGGCGCTTGGTATGATGTTGATTGGGACGAGTGCCGCCGCCTTCATCGTCCCCAAGATGGCGGTATGGGCGATCCAGAATGCAGGCTGGCGAGAGATGTTTCCGATTGTTGCGCTGCTGCCACTGCTGATCGCCTTGCCCGTTGGATTGTTGCTGTTCCGCGAACCACGCCCCGACGAGCGGCCAGCGCAATTGAGCAGTGCTGACGGAAGTGTTGCTGGCATGACCTTCAAAGAAGCCGCCCGCACCAAGCAATTCTGGCTGCTCTGGTGTTCGATCCTGCTAATCGCGCTGGCATATGGCGGCGCGCATATTCACATGCCTGCAATCGTCAAAGATCACGGGATTGATGCCAAGGGTGCGGCGGGGATTATGGGGATTATCGGGATTGGCTTGCTCGTCGGGCGGGTCGGGGTTGGTTTCCTGCTTGACCGGGTGTGGGGGCCAGCAATTGCCTTTCCGGTGCTGTGTCTGCCAGCGGTGGCTTGCTATTTGTTGCTTGGTACAAGCAGCGATATGGCGATGATTTCTGCCGCTGCTTTCCTGCTTGGCTTTGCTGCCGGGGCTGAGTCAGACTTGATTGCGTTTCTCGCCGCGCGCTATTTTGGTATGGCGCATTTCGGGCGGATTTACGGAATGCTCTATATGCCGTTCGGTTTGATGTCGGCGATATCGCCGCTCGTCTACGGCATCGTGCGTGATAAAGCCGGAAGCTATGATCCTGTGCTTTCGGTGGCGGCGGTGGTGTTTGTGATCGGCGGCGCGCTGCTGCTATTACTTGGCCGTTACCCTGATCAAGCGAAGGCGGGCTGATGGCAACGCAAGCGCACCATGCCAATGATCCACTTGCAGGTTTTGCTCCCGAAGCACTGATTACTGACGCAGGCGAATGCGCCTTTTATGCTGAGGACGTGTTCACCGCTGGGCCAGCACCGCTTGCCGTGTTTCGTCCGTCAAATATTGATGAGCTTGCGCGCGGGGTAGGCCAAGCGACGGCGGCGGGCATCGCAATCATCCCGCGCGGTGGCGGGATGAGCTACACCTCGGGCTATGTCGCGCCCGAGTCGGGGGCACTGATCGTTGATCTTGGCCGGATGGCGCGCATCCTTGA
>JAYTMV010000023.1:0-3950 GCA_043728175.1 Sphingomonadales bacterium | reverse complement strand
TCGGCCAAACGCTTTAGAAAAGTAAGATAGCATCGAGTTTACGACGCCAAAATCGGCAAGCGAGAACAAACTTCCAAACGAAAGCGCGATCACCCAGATTCCATATCTTTCAACGCCAAACCCGTTCAAGATAATCGGGATCATGACAAAGGTTGAGATTATCGAGAACCCACGCGCCAAAAGCGACGAAAATATATTCCGAAAAACGATTGCGTCACGGCTATTACTAAAAAACAAATGAACAAGGCGAGATTTGCCGACAGAGATTGAATTTTGACAAGTTTGAACGAAACTCATGTGAGATCAAAACTGCTCAACTATACTTTGGCTTATAGGCTTCGATCGCGATGCAGAATGGCGGTGCGCCAAAAAGGCGCATTAAAAGCTTGTCAAAGAGCGGCGGCAGCGGACGGAGTGGCAAGACGCACAGCCAGCCAAGTGCAGGATGGGTATATTCGCCCACACGCGCCAGCACCCAAGCGCTGAATTGACTGATCGGGCCTGAGACATAGCTTATTTCCTCGATTTGCAGGCCGGCCTGTTCGCACAGTTCGGTAAGCATCAAGCGACTGTAGCCGCGGCGAACATGACGCCCATCTTCAAAGTCGGGAAACGGGCCGTACTCCATGAAGCTCTGCGGGATAGCGCGAATTGACGGCGTCGTGAGCAAGAGTCTGCCACCAGGCTTTAGGCACTTTGCCATCGCAATCATCAATCGCCGGTCATCAAGAATATGTTCGATATTCTCAGTACAGGTCACAATGTCGAATTCGCCAAACAGGTGCGATTGCTGGTCGAGCTCTCTCACGTCGCAGATTTCAAATTTGGCGCGCGGTGCCTTGCAGATTTTTGCTCGCAATTCCGCTACATCTTGATTGCGCTGATCCCAGCTCAGGCCAAGCGAATTATATCCCAGACGGCCAAAGCCAATCGCAAACGCACCCGAGCCGCAGCCGACATCAAGCAGCCGTTCCTCATTGCGGGTCAGCCGAATGCGCGCGCGTAACCACCGCCACCGATCCCAGACCAACGCATCTCCGTGTTGGAGTGTGGCTTGAAAGCCAAATATTTTCACCAGAAGAGAATTAAACATCACCCACCCAATCAACCAAAACGATCTACCATTGAAGCAACTTCACGAGCAAAGCGCTCCGGCCCAAAACTACGCGCCATTGTGCGGCTCTCATCGTCCGCTGCTCCCAACTGGCGATCATCCATCGCAGCCGCCTGATGCAATGCGCCTAGCAGGCTTTCATCATCAGTCGCAACAAATGACAGTGCGTTCTTTTTGCTGGCTAAATCATCTGCGCTGCCAATCCTGTCACTGAGCAGCAGTGCGCATCCTGACAATGCCGCTTCGTGGACGACGAGTCCCCAAGCCTCCTGCAAAGAGGGCAACACGAAGAATCGGGCATTTCTATAAAGCGCGCCCAGTTCATCAGCTTGCAAAAAATCCTGCACAATGATGTTGGGATGCTTGGGAATTTGATCGCGCAATTCTCCGCTGCCGCAGAGACGCAGCTGCCAGTCGGGGCGTTGCTCAGCGAAGCGGCTAAACACCCTAGCCAACCGTAGGATGTTTTTTCGTTCAACAAACTGGCCGACGTAAAGAAACTCTTTGGGTCGCGCGCTAAGTGGGGGGCCACCTAAAAACACAGTGGGATCAGAGCCGTACATCCCCTCATAAATATCGCTGTTGCGAAATCCGTAATGCTTCATCAACCGGCGGCCTTGGGCCCCGGGAACGAACATGGCGTCAAATTGGGAACGAAGGCGCATTCGGAACGCCAGCGCTCCAAGGATTACCTGCCTAAAGTCACCGCGCCAGTTTGCGTCGCTCAAGCCGACGACGCGCCCGCCGTTTCGGCGGACTTCCGAACCTAAGCTGTTGAAAGCGGGGTAACCCCAGCCCGATTGAAAATAGAGGCTGGGTATTGCCATTCCGATATCAGCCCAGCTTGTCGGCACGCTATGGTCAATCCAGCATATGTCGGAGCCGAGTGTTTCCTCCATTCCTTTTACGGGCACCAAAGGCGGTGTGCCGATGACGCCGCAAGGCTCGCCCAATTCCTTGATGGCATGCGACAGCAAACAAGCAGCGTAAAACGGAAGTCCCCGCCAAGAGAATACTACCCTGGTCACGTTTGAGCGCCTCTATCGCGCCACCAGGTGGCGGAAATAGTCAATCGTGCTGATTAGACCCTCTTCCAAATTCACGCGCGGTTGCCAGCCCAATTCCTTGTTCGCTAACTCAATGTTCGGCTTGCGTTGCAAAGGATCATCTTGCGGTAGCGGCAAATAAACAATTTCCGAGCGCGACCCGGTGAGCGCGATGACTTTTTCGGCAAGCTCCAGCATCGTGAATTCACCCGGATTACCCAGATTAACGGGCCCAGTGAAACCGTCGCGGCTATCCATCAATCGCAAAAAACCGTCAATCAAATCGTCGACATAACAGAATGAACGCGATTGCTGACCGTCGCCGTAAATCGTGATCGGTTCGCCTGCGAGCGCCTGAACGATGAAGTTGGAAACAACCCGCCCGTCCTTAGGGTGCATCCGCGGGCCGTAAGTGTTAAAAATCCGCGCAACCTTGATATCGAGGCCGTATTGCCGATGATAATCAAAGAAAAGTGTTTCGGCGCACCGCTTTCCCTCATCATAGCATGACCGGATCCCGATTGGGTTCACATTGCCCCAATAGCTCTCTGGCTGAGGGTGGACACTTGGATCACCGTAGACTTCGCTTGTCGATGCTTGGAAGATTTTGCAATTCAGCCGCTTGGCAAGGCCGAGCATGTTAATTGCGCCGTGAACTGAGGTCTTGATCGTTTGCACTGGGTCGTGTTGATAATGAATCGGTGATGCGGGGCAGGCTAGATTGAAAATCTCGTCCACTTCGACGTGCAAAGGAAGCGTTACATCATGACGCATGAATTCAATACGCGAATGATTGTGGAGATGTTCAATGTTTTGCTTGCTGCCGGTGAAAAGGTTATCCACGCAAAGCACATCATCTCCCCGTTCAATCAACTTATCGATTAGATGCGAGCCGAGAAAGCCAGCGCCACCGGTGACCAACACCCGGCGTCTCAAACTATAACTGCGAGCCATTCAAATTATCTCCGGCAAATTCAAGTGAGTGTTTAGCAAAAGGGCCTTCACAGGGGGCGGGTAAAGAGCTCTCCGCGCGTCACGAAAGCCAGCGTCGGAGCGAAATCTGTAAACGTCATCACGCTTCCTTGATTCTCATTTGCCCATATATGCAACTTATTACGCGCTCCAGAGCAGCTGCCATTGGGCTCATCTTGATATACCTGGTCCGAGTTATCGAGGTAGATGCAGCCGCCCGGATTGAGGTTGCTAATCGCTGTATCAACGCAATCATCACGGAAACGGCCGTCGATCAACACGAAGTCAAACCCGCCTTGTTTCTCGCGCTCGGTCAGTGTCAGATACTCAGATTTCGTGGGAGCCAGCCTGAAATGAGCATTTGCGATTCCGCGCTGCCGAAACTTGCCTTGAACAGTTTCAAACCAGCCCTTGTGATCTTCAATCGAAACAATTTCGGCTACCCTTGCGGCAAACCAAGCGGTCGACATGCCTGAACCAAATTCCAGCGCGCGCTTGTTAGGGCCCAAGCGCCTCGCAATTTCGGCCTGTGCATCATAGGATATCCACGGTAGTTCGGGGCGTACGTTGAAAATAACGCGACCAATTGTGGTTATCAATGCTCGCGGACCGTTCCGAAGCAGCCGACTGACCGAGATAAGGTCACCCGACATATCGTGCAGGCGACTCTTGTGGATTGAGGAAGCAGAAAACAGTCTCATACTTATAAGGTCACAATATATTTGCGATTGATCAGATGGCCTAGTGTGCCAAGGGCTATTGAGGCGCACTCGGTAAAGGGCAATGCTGCGGATGCCAACAAAAATGTGCGTCTGGAG
>JAYTMV010000022.1:0-7235 GCA_043728175.1 Sphingomonadales bacterium | reverse complement strand
GTCAGTGTCGGGGGTGGGGACGTCGGTATCGAGGCCGTCAGTGTCGAGGTCAAAGTCATGGTCAGTTGCGGGGAAGTGGGGGGTGCTGTCAGTCATGGTTGGTCTCCTTCATATAGAACGAAGAGCGAACATAATCCGAGTCGAATCAAATAGGACAGCAGTTTTTTTTGGGGGGGTAACATCCCTCACTTGGCGGCTTGGCGCTCTTGGCGTGAGAATAATCAACGCCGATATGCGTGGCGAGGGCTGGAATTTGCCTCACGCGAAGCCGCGAAGGCCACGAAGAAGAAATTCTCCCCGGATCAGCGAGCGAGCGCGGGCTGCTGCGGCGCCACGCTCTTCGTGGAAGACGCCCTTCTCATCTCTTGAATTCGCCGCATTGACTGTTATACAATTGTTGCGACTAATTGGTCTGCAAAAGGGGGAATTTAATATGAAGTATAAGATGATGTTTCTTGGCGCGTGCGCATTTGCCGCAACTGTGGCATCAGCACAGACTACCACAACCACTGCGCCTACAGTAACGACACCAACAGCGGCAGCAGCGCCAATGGCCGATGCAATGGCAAAACCAGTTGCAGCACCAGTCGTTCTACCCGCCGGAACGTCAGTCATGTTTGTTATGAACAAGGCAATGGCGAGTGATGAGCGTGACAGGATCAAGGGCGAAAAAAAGCTGCCAAAGGATAAAAAGCGCATCACCAATAAGGGTGAAACGTTTAACATGACCGTGGTGCAAGATGTCCGCGCGGGCGAACAGATTGTCATTCCGAAAGGATCGCTTGGTTTTGGCGAAGTGATTGAAGTGAGCGGACGCGGCGGGTTCGGCAAATCGGGCAAAATCAACATCAGGATGAATTATGTTGAAGTCGGCAGCAATAAATACGCACTTAATGGCGAACATTTGCAAAAGGGCAAGGGTCGCGGTGGCGCGGCGGTTGCGGGCACGATCATCGCCGGGGCGATTGCCGGGGCGTTTATCAAAGGCGATGACGCAGACATTCCAATGGGCACCGAATTGATTTTCCGCACCAAGGATGAAATCAAACTGCCGTAAGGGTAACCGATACCCCCCTCTCTCATGGTGGGAGAGGGGGTGAATATCGTTATGCTGCCACCCGTTCGCGTTCCTTCAGTTCCTGATTGAGCATTTCGGCGAGCAGGAACGCCAGCTCAAGCGATTGCCCTGCATTCAAACGCGGGTCGCAGTGGGTGTGGTAGCGGTCGCCAAGGCTGAGCTCAGTCACGTCAACCGCGCCGCCGGTGCATTCAGTGACATTCTGGCCTGTCATCTCGATATGGATGCCGCCTGCAAATGTGCCCTCTGCGCGGTGTGCCGCAAAGAAGCCGCGCACCTCGGCAAGGATGCGTTCAAATGGACGCGTTTTATAACCGTTGCTCGCCTTGATGACATTGCCGTGCATCGGATCGCAGCTCCAGACAACGGGATGGCCGCTGGCTTTGACCGCGCGGATCAGCGGCGGCAGGCCCGCCTCGATCTTGTCATGGCCGTAGCGTGTGATCAGCGTCATCCGTCCGGGTGTGCGCGCTGGATTGAGCGTGTCGAGCATCCGCAGCAGAGCATCATTTTCAAGGCCTGGGCCGCATTTTATGCCGATTGGATTGCCGATGCCGCGCAGATATTCAACATGCGCGCTGCCTTCAAATCGGGTGCGGTCGCCGATCCACAGCATATGTGCCGACGTGTCATACCAGCCGCCGGTGAGGCTATCCTGCCGGGTCAGCGCTTGCTCATAGGGGAGGAGCAGCGCCTCATGACTGGTGTAGAAGGTCGTACCCTTAAGCTGGGGCACGGTATCGGGGTTGATCCCGCAGGCGGCCATAAATTCAAGCGCTTCGCCGATCCGGTCAGCCACGTCGCGGAACTTCTTTGTCCACGGGCTGCGGCCCATGAAGTCATGCGTCCAGGCGTGAACCTGATGAAGGTTGGCATAGCCACCGTTTGAGAACGCACGGAGCAGATTAAGCGTTGCCGCCGACTGGTTGTACGCCTTGATCATCCGCTCAGGATCAGGCTCGCGCGCGGCAGCTTCAAACGCGATATCGTTGATGATGTCGCCGCGATAGGAGGGCAGGGTGGTCTCGCCAATCGTTTCAGTCGGCCCCGAACGTGGCTTGGCAAATTGCCCCGCCATCCGGCCAAGCTTCACCGTCGGCAGCTTCGACGCGAAGGTCAGCACCACCGCCATTTGGAGGATCACGCGGAAGGTATCGCGGATATTATTGGGGTGAAATTCGGCAAAGCTTTCAGCGCAGTCGCCGCCTTGAAGGAGGAACGCCTTACCCTCCGCCACGCGCGCAAGGTCAGCCGTTAGGTCACGTGCTTCGCCAGCGAAAACGAGTGGCGGGTATGTGCTGAGCGTCGCCGTGGCGCGGGCAAGCGCGTCGCCGTCGCGGTATTCGGGCATTTGCTGAGCGTCGTGTGCGCGCCAGCTATCAGGGTTCCAGTTACTTGTCATTGCGCCCCCTTGGCCAAAGCTCCGCAAAAACGCAAGAAAAGAGGTCAGGCAAAATGCGTGATAATATCAAGAATGCGCTTGGCGGCGTTGCCATCGCCGTAGGGCAGACATGGATCGCTCATCCGGCGATGATGCGTGTCGTCATCAAGCAGGCGATTGGCCTCATCAATAATTTTGGCAGGCGAAGCTCCGGTAAGAACGCAATTGCCGTTCAACACAACCTCGGGTCGTTCGGTTTCATCGCGCATCAGGATCAGCGGAATGCCGAGTGCACCGCATTCCTCCTGAAGTCCGCCGCTATCTGAAATCACAAGTCGGCTGGCACGGATCGCCGCGATCATATCGGGGTAATCGAGCGGCGCGACCAAGTGGATGCGCGGCACATCACCAAGTTGCGACAGGATCGTCTGTCGCACCTGGCTATTGGGATGAAGCGGAAGGGTGACCGACACATTTTCACGCTCAGTCAGCGTGCGCAGCGCGTGGCATATCCCCTCCAGCGGCGCGCCAAAATTTTCGCGGCGATGGCAGGTGACGGTGATTTGGTGAACACTGCTTGGTCGACCCGTTGGCGGACGCGCGGTCATCATCAGCGCATCAATGCCAGGGTTACCAGTGAGAAAGGCGGTGCCGGGCACGCGCTCCGCGCCAAGATTTTCCATTGCTTTAAGACTTGGTGCAAAATGGAGCGTAGCAATCTTGGCAATGGCGACGCGGTTGCGCTCTTCGGGCCAAGGCCGCCCGGCGACATGCGTGCGCAGCCCAGCCTCGACATGGCCAATCGCAATGCCTTTGTCATTGGCGGCCAGAGCCGCAGCATAAGCGCTGTTCGTATCACCCTGCACCAGCACGAGATCAGGGCGTTGATGCGCAAACATTTGCACAAGCGCTGTGCGCATCGCCTCAATATGGCCCGCGAGATCGCCGCTCGTTTGAATGCCAAGATGATGATCAACGAACACATCAAACCCGTCAATCGCCTGATCAAACAGCGCGTCTTGCTGTCCCGTGGCGACAAGCTGATGCGCGACGCCCGCGCGTGCCTTGGCCGCGATCACGACAGGGGCCATCTTAATCGCTTCGGGACGCGTGCCGATGATCGTGCATAAGTTCAGCAGGAGTGACCTAATTTAACCGCGAATGCCGAGTTCAGCCGCCGCTTCGTTGATTCGCTTAAGCGCGGCGGCATCACCCGCATAGGCGGCGCGCGCGTTTTTGAGTACTGTGGCTGATTTTGATTCCTCGCCCAGTTGCACCCGGCTGCGCATCAGCATGATCCAGCCGCTTTCATTCTTGGGATTGGCCTTGAGCTTGGCTTCTAGCCCGTCAACCATCCCAGCGATCATCGCCTCTTGCTGGCCCGAGGGAAGCTGTGCGCCCGCTTGCATCTGCTCACGCGTTGGCCCCGGAATGCCGGCGGTGGCGACGGCGGCACCGCCCGTTGGTGCGGGCGGGCGGATTGCGGCGAGGCGGCTGGCGACCTCAATTTTTTCCTTGGCACCCACTTCGCCGATCAGGCGGCGAACATCGGCCTCCCACGGTGCGCCCGATGGCGTATCGGCAAGCAGCGCGAGCCAAGCGTCAATCGCGCCCTTGTGATCGCCCGCGATATCCTGTGCCACCGCAATGAAATAACGCGCGCGGGGATCTTTGGGATCAAGCGCAATCGCCTTATCAAAGGCGGTTTTGGCGTCGGCGGGAACATCACCCGGCCCAGCAAGCACCCGCGCCTCGCCAAGTGACGACCAGTAATCGGCTTTCTTTGGATCAATCTGCGTTGCGCGGGCATAGGCTTGCGCGGCTTCGGCAAATTTTTGCGTTTGCATCAGCGCCCAACCGAGCATCTGCCAGCCTTGCGCGTCGTTTGGATTATCCTTGAGCTTGGCCTCAAGCTGCGCAATCGCCGCGTTGGCATCGCCTGCCGGTATTTCGGTTGCGGCGGAAGCAGGTGCATCTTTGCTGTTACTGCGCAGTGACAGGCCAATCGCAATGACCGCGACAAGTGCTGCTGCAATCAGCGCGATCCGCGCGAAGGGTATCGAGCGCGGCTGATCAGCATTTTTGCTCGGCGGTGATTCGCCTTGGTTGACGGCTTCTGATTCGGGCGTAATTTGCGATGTCACTGCTAATCCTCGATAAAAATGATGATTTTCTATAGCACTAAGCAACCAAGCTGATAAGATGTGTGACAATTCGCATTGGAAACAATGTTTGTGGGGCGTAATCGGTTAACCATGTTTTAAGCGGATAATGGGGGATTTTGCTTTGTCGGAATTGTACCGGATTGCCATTGTTGGTTCCGGCCCTGCTGGATTGAGCGCGGCTTCGCGGGCGGCGAAGCTTGGCCTTTCGCATGTCCTGCTCGAAAAGACTGATCACCTGTCTGATACGATTTACAAGTATCAAAAGGGCAAGCATGTCATGGCAACGCCGAGCCAGCTAAAGCTGCGCGCGGACATTGATTTCGCGGCAGGCAAACGCGAAACCATCCTCGAAACATGGGAAATGCAAACCGGCGGCAACAAGGTCAACACGCTCAAAAACGCTGAAGTGAAAGCGATGACCGGCACCAAGGGCGATTTCACGCTGACGCTGACCAACGGACAAATCGTGCGCGCAGAAACCATCGTTCTGGCCATCGGCACGCAGGGCAACCCCAATCGGATGAGCTGCCCCGGTGGCGATTTGCCGCACATCCAATATTCGCTTGATGATCCGGGTGAGTATATCGACGAACATATCACCGTCATTGGTGCTGGCGACGCTGGGATTGAAAACGCACTTGGCCTCGTCGCCGATCCTGAACAGCGCAACGTCGTCACCATCGTCAACCGCAGCGAAGAATTTGCCACCGCGAAAGACGCCAATGTTCAGGCGCTGGTTCAGGCGCGTGACGCCGGGCGGATCATCGTCCGCACCAAAACAACGCCGCTCTCGGTTGAGTCCGGTTGGATCACGTTCGATACGCGTGACGGCGAAGCGCGCGTTCAGTGTGACCGGGTGATCGCGCGGATGGGCTCCGCCCCGCCGCGCAAATTCATCGAAGCGTGCGGGATCGCCTTTAGCAGCCCAGACCGCGCGGCCTATCCCGTGCTATCGGCGACGTTTGAATCGACCAACCCCGGTATTTTCGTAATCGGTGCGCTTGCGGGTTATCCGCTGATCAAGCACTGCATGAACCAAGGGCATGATGTTGTTGAGTTTATCAACGGCAACACTACGCTCAAGCCCGCCGACGAACCAATTCTTGAGGCCAAATTTGCGGGACTGCCGGGGAATGAAAGCGTCGAATATTGGCTTAATTTCCTTAAGACTAATGTCGTCATCCTCAATCAACTTTCTACGCTTCAATTGCGCGAGTTTATGCTCGATTCCGAAGCACGTTTTTATAAGCGCGGAGAGGTGATCTTTGTCCGCAACGATCCGGGATCATCGCTGTTTGCTATCGCGGCTGGATCAGTTCTGGTCGAGGTCAGCCCAACCGATCCGAGCATCACTGTGCCAATCGGGGTTGGTTCCATCTTTGGTGAAGTCGGCTTGATCTCTGGCCGCCGTCGCGGGGCAACGATCCGCGCGGGCGAAGACTGCATTTGCGTTGAAGTCTCACGCACGGCGGCGCTCAAACTGCAAGCCTCTGTACCTGCGGCGAAACGCGCGATTGAGCGTATCTCGACTGAGCGGCAATTGCTCCAGATGTTCAAATCTGGGCTAACCCCGGCGGATTTGACTGAAGTGCTTGATAGCTATGAAATCCAAGCGGTGAGCGCTGGCAAGGCAATCATTACCGAGGGTGAGCTTGGCAATGATATCTTCGTCATCCGCCAAGGTTCGATGGTGGTTGAGCGGATGATCGGCGGGAAACCGGTGTTCACCTCCTACCTACCTGCGGGTTCCTACGTCGGTGAAATGGGGCTGATCAACGGCGGTAAGCGCGCGGCAACGGTGCGCGCGGCGATCAAGTCCGACGTGATCAAGCTCGACGGCACTGCGTTTATGCGGCTGATGGAGAAAAAACCCGAGCTTTATGCCAAAACCAAATCGGACATGGCGGGGCGTGAGGAACTCAACGCCTTTATCGAATCGAAGAAAGACAGCCTGTCGAGCGCGGTTGATCTTTATTCGGAGCAAGCCGCGTTCCTGATGGAAAACGGCATTGGTGAGGCGACCGACGTTCTCCTGATTGATGAAAATCTGTGCATCGGCTGCGATAATTGCGAAAAGGCCTGCGCGGATAGCCATGACGGGCTGTCGCGGCTTGACCGTGAAGCGGGGCGAACTTACGCGCATCTTCATGTGCCGACGTCATGCCGCCACTGCGAACATCCGCACTGTATGCTTGATTGCCCGCCCAACGCGATCAATCGCGGGCCAGACGGTGAAGTGTTCATCAACGATACCTGCATCGGCTGCGGCAATTGTCAGCGTAACTGCCCCTACGGCGTGATCCGCATGGAATATGAGCCGCCAAAGAAGCCAAGCATCTTCAGTTGGCTCTTCTTTGGCAAAGGGCCGGGGCCGGGTGAACCAAGCCGCAAGTGGAAAAAAGAAAATAGCGATCCAAGCGTCAGCAAGCAGAGCAAGGCGATCAAATGCGATATGTGCTCCGGGATTGAAGGCGGCCCGGCCTGTGTCAGCGCCTGCCCAACCGGCGCAGCAATCCGCGTGGGGCCAGAGCAGTTTTTGTCAGTCACCCGGCTTGAAAAGAATAAGGCATGATGACCGCGAATTTTGAAAAGAGGCGTCGCTAATGGCCAC
>JAYTMV010000021.1:0-7055 GCA_043728175.1 Sphingomonadales bacterium | reverse complement strand
CGCTTTTTCGCGTCAGCAAAGCGATCTGGCCGATTTTTTCTCAGTCACCGATTTTCGCTTGCGCAACCGTGAGCAGCGGTTGACCTTTTCGAGCGGCCTTAAATGCGGCGGCATTGTCGGGCTCAAACCCGGTGTGACGTTTGAGCGCAGCGTCGTCAAAAACAGCTCGTTCTTCCGCAAGATCGGCAATTTCAACTCGACAGCGGTTGGCGTTTCGCTTGGCTACACCAACCCAACACTTGGAGAGGTTTCGCTGTTCGGGAACTACCGCCGGGGTGTCTATCCCAATCGCGGCACCTTCACCGGGCGGCCCAATGTGAACGAACGGGTTGGGGTTTATACGGGCGGTGTTCGTCTCCAGCGTGACATTGGCAATCGCCTTAAAGGGAATATTTCGCTCGGCTACACCGTGGCTGAGCCTTCGGTGGCGGGCACACGGCGGTTTAGCGGGCTGTCGGGCTCAGCCGATTTGACGGCGCAGCTCGGCGATCAGCTTCAGGTCTTGATCGGCTTTTCGCGCGCGGTGCAGCAATCGAACCAGCTTGATGTGAGCTTTACCGTCAATGACAGTTATAATCTCAATGCGAGCTACATTCTTAACCCGCGTATCGTTTTGACCGCAGGTGCCGCACGCAATCAGCGCAAGCTGCGCGATTCGCCGCTGCTTCAGCCCAACCTGCTCGGCAGTAATGACCGGACGACCCAGTTTTTTGGCGGTATTCGGTTTACACCGTCAGGGCCGATCAGTTTCTCACTCAACGGCACGAAATCGACGCGCCGATCGCAAACGCGCTTTTTTGACTATAATGCCTCGACAGTTTCGCTCGGGGTCAATTTCAGTATTTAGCTTTTTATGAATGGGTATTGTGATGAAATTTAGTGTTGGATCCCTTGATGGTCTTCTGATCGCGGCGGCGGCGTTAACGTCCGTTGGTGCTTTTACAGGAGTGGCAGGCGCGCAAACCACAGCGCCAGTTGCGCCCAGGCCAGCGGCAACGACGCCCTCAGCCATACCCGCAACACCACCAGCGGCCTCAGCCGAGGCACCAAAAACTGATGCAAACGCGGGTTATGTGCTTGGCCCCGATGACGTGATTGAAGTGTCAGTGCTTGGTCAGCCCGAGTTTACGACGCGTTCACGGATTCGTGCTGACGGCTCAATCGTGTTGCCCTATGTTGGCAGCACGACAGTTTCTGGCGATACGCCCGTCTCGCTTGCCAAGCGGATTGCCGGCGTCCTCAAGGCGGGTGGCTATTATTCCAACCCGATTGTCAGCATTGAAATCGCAGGCTTTGCGAGCCGTTATGTGATCGTGCTTGGCGCTTTGGCGCAGCCCGGCTTGCAGCCAGTTGATCGCCCCTACCGCGTATCGGAAATTGTGGCGCGCGCTGGCGGCATTCGCGGCGACGGGGCAGACTTTGTGATTGTTCGGCGTGAAAAAGGCGGCGAACTTAGGCTGCCGTTTGATAAGCTTGCAACTGGCGATGCCAATGATGATCCCTTTGTTTTGCCAGGCGATAAAGTGTATGTTCCGCCAGCGGAGACATATTATATCTACGGTCAGATCAATTCGCCGGGCGTTTATCCGCTCCGTGACAAGCTGACGCTCCGCAAAGCCATTGCGCGAAGCGGCGGGCTGGGTGCGGCAGGGTCTGAAAAGAAAATCAGCGTATACCGCGATGGCAAGAAAACCACACTTGCGCTTGACGAAGCCATCCTGCCCGATGACGTCGTTGTTATCGGTCAGCGCTCATTTTGAACGTAGCCACAATGTTTCAAGGAATTTAGGTCATGAGTTTGATACAATTTTTGCGAATATTGGCGGCGCGGCGCGGGATTGTGCTCGCGGCACTGCTAAGCTGTTTCATAGTTGCGCTCATCATGTCGCAGATTTTGCCCAAGAAATATGAGGCGACTGCGCGGGTCATGCTTGACACGACCACGCCCGATCCCGTGACTGGAATTGCGATTGGTAGCGGTTACCGCGCCTTTGTCAAAACGCAGACTGAACTGATTGAGGACGAACAGAATGCTGGCCGCGTTGTTGATAAGCTTGGCTGGGCCAATGAACCCGAACTTATCAAGGCTTATGACAGCGCGACCAACGGCAAGGGCACTGATATCCGCCGCTGGCTGGCACAGCAGATCCTTGCAGTAACCTCAGCACAGGTGGTTGAGCCAAGCAACATTATCGAAATCAAATATACCTCTGCCACACCTGATATCGCGCGGCGGATCGCAACGACAATCCGTGAAGTCTATATCGAAAGCACGATTGACATGCGCCGCGCGACCGCCGGCCGCAACGCCGACTGGTACCGTGAACAGTCTGAAAAGGCCAAGCTTACGCTGACCACTGCCGAAGGTGAGCGCGCCAAATATGCCAAGGAAAATGGCATTGCGCTTCAAGGCGGGGCAATTCTTGATGTTGAAACCGCCAAGCTGGGGCAATTGACCACCCAGTCCGCGCAGGCATCAACAGCGCTTCAGGGCGGGTCAGCGGCCAATATAACACCGCCGGGCGGAGCAGCGCTCCAGCTTGCCACCGTTAATCAACAACTTGCTCAGGCCGCCGAAACGCTTGGCCCCAATCACCCGAGCTATCAGTCGCTGCAGCGCCAGAAAACCCTGATTGAAGGGGAATTGGCAAAGGAAAAAGCCGCAATTGCTGCTTATCGGAGTGGCCCATCCACCAGCGCAGCAGTGGCTCAGATTGATGCAGCCTATAATGCGCAGAAAAACCGCGTGATCGGCCAGAGCGAAACGCTGAGCAAGTTAGAGCAGATGAACCGTGATATTGATGTGAAGCGCGACCAGTATCTGCGCGCCACGCAGCGTGCGGCGCAGCTCAAGCTTGAAGCCAGCACATCGGAAACAACGATTACGCCGCTCGGTGAAGCAACGGTGCCTGATTCGCCAAGCTCACCCAAGGTGCCGCTGATCATTTTTGGCGCAATCGGCTTTGGCCTTGCGCTCGGCGTCGGCCTTGCGCTGTTGATTGAATTGTTCGGTCGTCGGGTGCGCTGCGATGAAGATCTTGAATATGCCGCCAAAGCCCCGGTTTTCGCGGTGATTGGCCAGCCCGATAATTATGATAGCTGGTACCGCCGGTTTGCGCGCGGCATTCGCGAACGGATTTCTGATCGCAGACAAAGGCAGTTGGCGGAGGCTTCAGCGTGAGTGAAATTGAAACAATTGATGTGAAGTCAGCGACGCCGATCTCAGCGACCGGGTCGGAACCGACTTACGCAGTTTCGGCTCCTGACGGCGACGGCGAAGTCATTGAGTCTGCGTTTGAATCGCTTGTCATCCTCGAATCGCCTGATAGCATTGAGGCGGAGGCGATTCGCGGGCTGCGCACGCGGATCATGGCGCAGCATGTGCGTGAGGGACGGCGCGCACTCGCCATCTGTTCGCCGACTGAAGACACTGGAAGCAGCTTTGTCGCGGCCAATCTGGCGACCGCAATGGCGCAGATCGGCGTCAAAACGCTTGTTGTCGATGCCAATCTTCGGACGCCGAAAATCGCCAACATGTTCCGTCTTGATGAAAACGCGCTTGGCCTTTCTGATTATCTCGCCGATCCCGATCTTGCGGTCGACGGCATTTTGCAGGACACCGCACTGCCGTTTCTCTCGGTAATTACTGCGGGCAGTTTGCGCACCGATCCACAGGAATTGCTCGCGGGCACGCGCTTCAAAAGCTTCATGGATCAACTGCTGCGCGAATTTGAACTGACGATCCTTGATACCACAGCAACGAGCCGCTGCACTGACGCACAGCGCGTTGCGACGGTTGCGGGTTACAGCTTGGTAGTGGCGCGCAAACATAAATCGCACGTCAAAGACGTCGCAACGCTCGTCAGACTGCTCCGCGCGGATCGGTCAAATGTTGTTGGCACCGTATTGAACGATTTTTAGGGCCGGATGCGGTCATGGACATGATGATCAGCACCCCGGCAGTGCCTGAAAAAACCAACTGGCGCGATGTGCCTGTGTCACGCTGGCCGCTTTGGATCGGCCTTTTGCTGCTTGGTATCCCAAGCTTGATCCGCCTTGGCCAGGAAGCATGGACGGTTGATACCGGCGTTCACGGCCCGATTGTTTTGGCGACGGCGATATGGCTGCTCTATCAGGCTTGGCCTGATGTGTCTGCGCTCAAACGCGCTGGAAATCCGCTGATCGCGGGGGTTGCGATAGTTGGGTTTTTGGCGGTTTACGCCTTTGGCCGGGCATTTTCATTCTTAAGTGTTGAGATCGCTGCTTATATCGGGCTGTTGATTGCGGTTGGTTATCTTTATCTCGGCTTTGCGGTACTACGCCGCTTCTGGTTCCCGATCCTTTACCTTGGTTTCATCGTACCAATGCCGGGCTGGTTCATTGATGGGATCACGGCCCCGCTCAAAAATTATATCACTTACAGCGCCACCGTACTCCTTGACGCAGCAGGCTACCCAATCGCCAGCCAAGGCGTTACGCTGGTCGTTGCACAGTATCAGTTGCTGGTTGAAGATGCCTGCGCCGGGCTCAATTCGATCATCAGCCTGACCGCGATCAGCCTGTTTTATATCTACATCCTCCACAATGCGTCGTGGCGCTATTCGCTGTTACTGTTCGTCTGGATCATTCCGGCGGCACTTTTTGCCAATCTCGTTCGCGTGTTGATGCTGGTGCTGATCACTTATCATTTCGGCAATGCAGCGGCACAGGGCTTCCTTCATTCGACGGCGGGAATGATCATGTTCATTGTCGCGCTGATCAGCATTTTTGCGGTTGATAAGGCGATGACACCAATCCGTCGCCGCTTGACAGGAGGCACGGCATGACATCGCGGCGCGAATTTTTGATCGGTGGGGCGTGCGCGCTCACGGCAGGTGCGGCTTATGCGGCAACCCCGCGTGAGCGTATGTCGCTGCTCGGCAAGGCAAAGCTTGAGGATCTGGTGCCGCGCGCGTTTGGCACATGGTCTGAACTGCCATCGAACAGCGTTGTTGTGCCGCAAAGCGATGATAGCCTCGCCGCGCGGCTTTATGCGCAGACGGTGACGCGGGTGTTTGTCAATAATAGTGACGGTACTGGGGTAATGGCGCTGTTTGCCTATGGCGACACGCAAAGCGATCAGCTTCAGTTGCACCGGCCAGAAGTATGCTATCCAGCCTTTGGCTTTGAGGTTATCGAAAGCCAAGCGGTTAATATTGCCCTGTCACAAGGGGCGGTCATCCCGGCGCGGCGGCTCACGGCACAATCGACGCTGCGCACCGAGCATGTGGCGTATTGGACGCGTATTGGCGAATATCTGCCGCAAAATGGTGATGAGCAGCGATCGGCCAAGTTACGCACGGCATTTCAAGGCATTGTCCCCGACGGGATCTTGGTGCGGATATCCAACCTTCAAACGACGCCTGAGGATGGCTTTGCAGTCAATCAGCGCTTTGCCGCGCAGTTGATTGATGCGTTGCCGAAGCAGGCGTTGCCCGTGCTGGTCGGAACGCAGGTCGCGCGGAAATTGGGCGGCTGAGAATAAAGTTGCGTTATGTCTAAACCAAACCCCGCGCCGATCGATATGCGCACATCGGGCGCGAAGTCCGAGGCGCGGCTTGATCCAGCGCTTATCGCACGCGCAAACCATGTTCAGCCAACCCCGGCACTGTTTGAAATCAGCTCGCTGCTGCTGCGTATTTCCGAAATCGCAACCGTTGCGCTGACAGCGGCGATCCTTGCGGCTTTTGTCTTGGAAAACCCGTCGCCAGAGATTGCGCGCGCTTATTTTAACGCGGTTCTCATCGGCGCGCTTTTTTATGCCGGTCTTGCCGATATGACGGGCGTTTATGATGTCGATGTTCGCTTTTCGATGCGTCAAGCGTGGGGGCGGGTGCTGACGGCTTGGGCCGCGACGGCGATGTTCATGCTGACGATGGGCTTCCTCTTCAAAATCTCTGACACCTATTCGCGCGCATGGGGAATCCTCTGGTTTCTGGGCGGCGGCATTGCGCTGTGCATCGTCCGCGCGGCGAGTACGTTATGGCTGCGGCGGCTCAAGCGGCGCGGCGTTTTTAATCAGCGTGTCGCGATCTTTGGCGCAGGGCCGCAGGGCCACCGCCTCGCGCATTACATCCTTGGCAATCAAAAACTCACGATTGATTTGCTCGGCTTTTTTGATGACCGCACTGATGAACGTGTTGAGTCAAGCGCGGATGATGTCGCGCTCAACGGCAATCTTGAAGGGTTGCTTCAGGCAATCCGGCTTGGCCTCGTTGATCAGGTGATCGTAGCACTGCCTTGGTCAGCAGAGTCGCGGCTGCAAGAGGTGGTCGGGCGATTAGCGGTAACCCCGATCCGCATCCGCCTTGCCCCTGATCTGGCAAGCTTTGCCTTTGCGCAGCGCCCGTTGGTGATGCTCGGCGATTTGCCCGTGATGACGCTGTTTGAACGGCCGATTTCGGGGCTTGATCAGGTGATCAAGAAGGTTGAGGATAGCGTCCTCGGGATACTCTTCACGGTACTGCTGGCACCGCTGCTGGTGATCGTTGCCATTGCGATCAAGCTCGACAGCAAGGGGCCGGTGTTCTTTCGCCAGCCGCGCGAAGGATTTAACAACCGCAAGTTCCGCATCTGGAAATTCCGCTCGATGCATCAGGACATGAGCGAGGTTGACGCGATCAATCAAGCGCGGCGCGGCGATCCGCGAGTGACGCGCGTTGGGCGTTTTCTGCGCCGCTCAAGCCTTGATGAACTGCCGCAACTGTTCAACGTGATCAGCGGCGAAATGTCACTGGTTGGCCCGCGCCCGCACGCCGCCTCAACCCGCGCAGGAGACCGACCCTTCGGTGAGGTCGTCGCGACTTACGCCGCACGGCATAAGGTGAAGCCCGGCATGACGGGTTGGGCGCAAGTGAGCGGCTGGCGCGGCGAGACAGACACTGAGGAAAAGCTCGTCCGTCGGCTTGAACATGATCTCCACTATATCGAAAATTGGTCAGTGCTGTTCGATCTTTACATCATTATCCGGACGATCCCGTCGCTGTTTTCATCGCGGGCCTATTGATGGTGCCCGC
>JAYTMV010000020.1:0-6539 GCA_043728175.1 Sphingomonadales bacterium | reverse complement strand
ACTGAAAACTCACTGTGCGGCAATACCTCCGGCGCGGTGAGGGCGGGTTCAACTTTCATTGGACAGGCTCGACCAGTTTGAACGTATCTGGGCCACGTTTGAATGTCAGAGCCACCTTCCAGCGCCCGTTCGGCAAGGACTGTCCGGCCACATAGTCACCTGTGTTAGCCGCAGTGAAGCTTAGCGGAATTGAGGGCGCACGACCCAGCGGATGCGTTGCAATACCGCTCACTGTAAGGCCCGTGATTGATAACCCCGCTTTGACAGCCTGCACATGCAATCGCCTTGAGGAGTCAAGGCTTAGTGTTGTTTTCCAGCCCAAGCGACTTTGTTGTTCGGAGGCCGCAAGCCAGCGATTATAATTCTGGCTGGCGACGTAGCTGTTGTCGACCACCGTACCGCCAAATGTGCTGACGGCAAAGCGCGCCATCACAAGGTTCACCGCGATAACAACGCCGAAGAAGGCGATGAGGATGGTCGCCATGTGCCAACCAGTAAACCGCCGCGTCATTTGTTTTCTCCGTCTTCGGATTCAGACTTTCCAGATTCGGGGCGCTCAAACATCACGGTATCTGAATCTCCGCGCTCGTCGCCTGTGCGTGCCCGTGTGCTGATTGTGAATTCGGTGTGTTCAGGGCCATTGATCGGAGCCGCGATAAACAGGCGCACTTTTGCCACACTGTCAGCGGCAACCGGGAAATTGATGCTCTGCCGTGCAAATTCGCGGCTTCCTTCAGAGTCCCATACAACTGCGCCGGGCAAGCCTTCAATTGAGACATCCACGATACGTGGGCGGGTTTCCATGTTGCGGATTTTGAGCGTGTAATTGTTGCGGATGCTCCCGTCGGAGAGCCGCACATAGACCGGGTTGCGGTCTTGCTGGACAGAAAGATCAAGTCGCGTGCGCTGCCCCAGCGAGAACAGCATCGCGAGACCGATTGATACCCAAATGCCAAAGTACGCCAGCGTGCGCGGGCGAAACAATGTCTTGAGGAGCGGGGTGCCGACGCCCCCAGCCTTTTCTACTTCAGCGTCATCTAACGTGCAGTAATCAATCAAACCACGCGGCTTGCCGATCTGCGCCATCACCTTGTCGCACGCGTCGATACACAGGGCGCATGTGATACAGCCAATCTGTGGCCCTTCGCGAATGTCGATCCCGGTCGGGCACACTGAGACGCATTGATTGCAGTCAATACAGTCGCCAGTTTTGAGGCTGGTATCCAACGCCTTTTTGATGCCGTGGGTTCTGGGTTCGCCGCGCCAATCCTTGTAGGTGACGACCAGCGACTTTTCATCAAGCATCGCGGTTTGGATGCGTGGCCACGGGCACATATAGATGCACACTTGTTCGCGCATGAAGCCGCCAAAGATAAATGTGATCGCGGTGAGTATGGCGACGGTTGCATAGGCAACAGGCGCGGCTTGCCCAGTCCAAAAATTAACCGTCAAAGTCGGCGCATCGGCAAAATACATGATCCACGCGCCGCCCGTCCAGAATGCGATGAACAGCCATACGCTCCATTTTGAGAGGCGCTTGGAGAGTTTTCTCAGGCCCCAAGGTGCGGCGGCAAGCTTAATCTGGGCATTGCGATCACCGTCGATAAAGCGTTCGACATGCTGAAATAGATCAGTCCAAACCGTTTGCGGGCAGGCATAGCCGCACCATGCCCTGCCGACAGCAGACGTCACAAGGAACAGCCCGATCCCGGCCATGACGAGCAGGCCCGCGACATAGTAGAATTCATGCGGCCAGATTTCGATCTGGAACATATAAAATCTACGGTTCGCGAGGTCGACGAGAACGGCTTGATCGGGGGCATACTCGCCGCGATCCCAGCGTATCCAAGGTGTGGCGTAATAGATCGCCAAGGTCACCGCCATAATCGCCCATTTGAAGCGGCGGAAAAAGCCATCCACCGCTTTGGGATAAACGCCCGTCCGTTTGGCATAGAGCGATTGCTTGGGGCCAGTAAGGTCTTCAGGGCTGGACATTGGTGGCCACTTTGACCGGTGGTGCCGCTTCGCCGCCGCCTAGTGAATGGACATAGGCCGCGAGCATTTTGATCGTCACCGGATCAAGGCGGTTGTTCCAGCGCGGCATCACGCCGTAGCGGCTTTTGGTGATCGTCGCGCGGATGGTGTTTGCATCACCGCCATAGAGCCAGATTTGATCGGCGAGATTTGGCGCGCCGAATTCGCGTAGTCCTTTGCCATCGGCGCTGTGGCAAATCGCGCAGTTCGTCGCGAAGAGCGCTGCCCCCTTGGTTGATGCAACACTTAGTTTCTGCTGGCCCGAAATCGTGCGGACATAGGCCACAACGCTGCTGATTTCGGCGGGCGTCAACACGCCGCCAAATGCGGGCATCTGTGAGGATCGGGTTTCATCATGATCGGGATTGCGTATGCCGTGTGTGAGCGTGAGATGGATCGCCGATAAATCACCGCCCCATAACCAATCATCATCGTTAAGGTTGGGATAGCCCGTTGATCCTGCGGCGCCCGACCCATGGCACTGTACGCAGTGTACCTTGAATGCAGCGCGTCCGCCCTCAATTGCGGCTTGCAGCAACGCGGGCTTTGCCTCCAACTGATCAACAGAAATGGCTGCCAGCGCTGCCGTGATTGGCGCGCGGCGCTTTATTTCGGTCTGCATTTCTTGCGCGAATTGCCCTCGGCTTGACCAGTTCCAGACGCCAGTTGTCGCGCTGTTGAGCATTGGAATGGCGGGATAGATGATCACATAGCCAATCGCCCAGATAATCGTTACCCAATAGCTGATCAGCCACCAGCGTGGCATTGGCGTATCGAGTTCTTCGATCCCGTCCCATTCATGGCCGACGGTCTGCGTGCCCGTTGCCGCATCAATGTACTTGTTTTCAGCCATGTTCGTCACCCTTGAAGATCATGTTCGCAGCGTCTTCATTGTGCTTTGCTCCGCCTTTACGGAACGTCCAGCCGACGAGGCCGAGATAGAGCAAGGTCATCATAACCAGCCCCCAACTGTCAGCAAAATGGCGCAGGGCGTCATAGTTCATCGTGCCTGCTCCTGCGGCGCTGCTTTTTCGACATCAACGAGCGTGCCAAGCATTTGAAGATAGGCAATCAGCGCATCAAGTTCGGTGAGCTTGGCTGGATCACCGTCAAAATCGCGCACCTGTGCCTTGGGATAGCGCGCCTTTAGCGCGGCGCTATCCGAGTCAGGATTGGCCTGTGCCTGCAAATCCTCGTTCGCTGCGGCAATTGCCTTTTGCGAATAAGGCACGCCAACCCGGCTGAGCGCAGTCAGGTGCGCCATCATGTCGCCGGCCTTGAGTTCACGACCGGCCATGAATGCATAAGGTGGCATGATCGATTCAGGGACAACCGCGCGGGGATCAATCAGATGCTGGCGGTGCCATTCATCCGAATATCGCCCACCAACGCGCGCGAGATCAGGCCCGGTGCGCTTTGATCCCCATTGGAACGGATGATCATACATGCTCTCCGCCGCAAGGCTATAATGGCCGTAACGTTCGACTTCATCGCGGAACGGACGGATCATTTGGCTGTGGCAGTTATAACAGCCTTCACGGATGTAGATATTGCGCCCGGCCAGTTCGAGCGGGGTATAGGGGCGCATCCCCTTTACCTTTTCAACGGTTGAATCGATCCAGAACAGCGGGGCAATCTCAACCACGCCGCCAATCGCAACCGCGACCAGCGCAAGCAGGCCAAGCAGGCTGACATTGCGTTCAATTTTTTTGTGATCAAGCAGCTTGCTTGCCATGAGTATAAACTCCTACTCGGCTGGAACAGCGATGAAGGGACGGTCAGCCTCGGCACTGTGCGGCGTCTCGGTCATCGGCTTTTCCTGCCGCTGATGCCCGGCAATCGTGCGCCAGACGTTATAGACCATGATCAGCGCGCCAGAGAGATAGAGCGCACCACCCGCCGCACGGATGACATACATCGGGAACATTGCGGCGACGACCTCAACGAACGAATACACAAGATATCCGTCAGCACCATATTCGCGCCACATCAGCCCTTGCATGATCCCGGCAACCCACATCGCCGAGGCGTAAAGGACGATGCCGATAGTCGCGAGCCAGAAGTGCCAATTGATCATGCGCAGCGAATACATCCTTGCGCGCCCCCAAAGCCTCGGCACGAGGAAATAGAGGCAGGCGAATGTAATCATCCCATTCCAGCCAAGTGCGCCGGAATGGACGTGGCCGATTGTCCAATCAGTGTAATGCGACAATGAATTGACCGACTTGATTGACATCATCGGCCCCTCAAACGTGCTCATCCCGTAAAAGGCGAGCGCCAGCACCATCATGCGAATGATCGGATCAGTGCGGATTTTGTCCCACGCGCCGTTGAGCGTCATCAGTCCGTTGATCATCCCGCCCCAGCTCGGCATCCAGAGCACAATCGAAAACACCATACCGAGCGTCTGCGCCCAATCGGGTAGCGCGGTGTAATGAAGGTGATGTGGCCCTGCCCAAATATAGAGGAAGATCAGCGACCAGAAATGGATGATCGACAGGCGGTAGCTGTAAACAGGGCGCTCGGCCTGTTTCGGCACGAAGTAATACATCATCGCGAGGAAGCCAGCGGTTAGGAGGAAGCCAACCGCGTTATGGCCGTACCACCACTGCGTCAGTGCATCCTGCACCCCCGCAAACGCGCTATAGCTTTTTGAACCCAACAAGCTCACCGGCATCGACAGGTTGTTGACGAGATGAAGCATCGCAATGGTAATGATGAAGCTTAGGTAGAACCAGTTGGCGACATAGATATGTGGCTCTTTGCGCTTCATCAGCGTGCCGACAACGACGATGAGATAAGACACCCAGACGAGGGTCAGCCAGATATCGACATACCATTCGGGCTCAGCATATTCGCGTGCTTCGGTAATCCCCATCAGATAGCCGGTGGCTGCGAGGACGATAAAAAGCTGATAGCCCCAGAAGACAAAGCGCGCGAGACTTGGGAAGGCAAGCCGCGCCCGGCAGGTGCGTTGGACAACATAAAAGCTTGTTGCGATCAGCGCGTTGCCCCCGAAGGCAAAGACCACGGCAGAGGTATGGAGCGGCCGCAGACGTCCAAACGTCGTATATTCCAAATTGAGATTGAGCGCCGGAAAGGCGAGTTGCAGCGCGATATAGAGCCCCACTAGAAAGCCAGCGATGCCCCAAAAAAGCGTCGCAATCACGCCCAAGCGGATGGGATCATCATCATAATGCGATAGGTCAGCGCGGTTTGCCGAAATTGCAAATCGCCGTGTGACAAAATCAAAGCTATGCGTTGATGCGACTGCCGCAATCAAGGCCGCAAGACAGATGATTGTGAGATGGGCCGAAAATCCGGTGTCTACGCTCCCCATAATCCCAAAAAACGCTAAAACCGCAATCGCGTACCACGCCCCTGCGCGAGTCAATAACTCATTCATAATATTTCCTCGCTTGAGTCCTTAACCACCGGAATGGGAAAGAGTTCAGCGCGCGGATGAATTATTATCGGATTGGGGTCTTTGATTTCGATCAAACAATCGAAATAGCGATGCGTTATTCCTAAGCAGCCATTGCCAATTCGCTTAATCGCATACGATCATTGATGATCACATGCTTACGGTCGGGCAGGTCGATCAGGCCATCACTCTTCAACTTGGTGAGCTGACGGCTGACGGTTTCAATGGTGAGGCCAAGCAAATCGCCAATCTGCTGGCGATCAAGCGGCAGGTCAAATTGATTGAGATAGCTCAGATCAGCGTGGCAGCCTTGCTCACCAAGCCGCGTAGACATTTCAAGCAGCAGCGTCGCGATCCGTTCGCCAGCCGATTTCTTGCCTAACAACAACATCCATTCACGGGCGCGATCAAGTTCATCAAGCGTGCGGCGGAGCAATTTATGTTCAAGCTCAGGATGCTCGCGCGCAAATTGATCAAATGCAGACCGTGTGAAGATGCACAGCTCGGCTGGGGTCAGCGCGGTAATGCTATACGGGCTGGCCTTGCCAAAAGGACGACCGATGAAATCGGATGGAAAAACCACCCCGACAATCTGTTCGCGCCCATCGGACATACTCATCGAGATTTTGAGAACGCCCGCTATCACATTGGCCACAATCAGCGACTCTTCACCCTCCCATGCCACAGTCTGCCCGCGTTCAACCACTTGTTTTCGCCCGAGTCGTCCGAGCACAAGAAGCTCATCAGGCTGCAACCCGGCACAAATGGCGCGGTTTCGGACAACGCATTGCGAACAGTCTTTCATATATTTGAGGTAGTGGCGAACGCGCGTCTCCACAACAGCGGTGTCATAATCAGAAACGAGCCTCGACATGCAACGCGGCCGTTATCTGTTCAGAAAGTCACACTAAAGTCTCACCTGAACGCCTTACGCGGCGTCGAGCAAGGCCAATTCGCGGTCGGCGGGGCAGCCGCATTGGATGGGTGAGGCCTGCAATGCAGGGATCGGTTCAATCGCTGGCTGATTGGGCAATGCGGGACGTGAAAAAATGGCGGATTTCTCAACAAGTTTAGGCGCTGG
>JAYTMV010000019.1:0-5757 GCA_043728175.1 Sphingomonadales bacterium | reverse complement strand
CTTTTTTTGAATGGTGCGAAGCCAACGGCGCGGCAGTTCTCAGCGGCGACCGTGCCGCGCAAATCCATGCACTTGAAACCAGTGTCCGCGCCAAGGCAGCGATTGTCGAAGCCGACGAACGCGAAACCAAGGATGCGCGCGCGCTGCTTAATCTTGGCCACACTTTTGGCCATGCGCTTGAGGCTGAGCATGGCTTCTCAGATCATTTGCTCCACGGTGAGGGCGTAGCAGCAGGGATGGCACTGGCGTTTCGATATTCTGCGAAAATCGGCCTCTGTTCGGGGCAGGACGCAGCGCGGGTGTCTGCGCATCTTAAGAAAGTTGGCTTACCTTATGACCTGAAAAGTGCTCGGACGAATGCCAGTGGCGCAACGCTCGTTGCGCACATGATGCATGATAAGAAGATGGCAAGTGGCACGCTGGCCTTCATCCTTGCGCGCGGTATTGGTCAGGCGTTTGTCAGCCGCGATGTGCAGCTTGATGATGTCGCTGCATTCCTTGAAGGCGATCTAAACGCCTGATCGCCACGTATGATAGGCGCAAGTCAACCAGCCAATGATCATGACGGCCCCACCAATCGGCGTAATCGCGCCAAACCAGCGCGGTGCGCCGAGCGCCATTGCATAAAGCGAAACTGAAAAAATAAGGCTGCCAATGAGCAGCAACCAAGCCGCACTGGGAAAGCGCGCCACGATCACCAACACCGCAACAGCATGGATAAGCTGATAAAATCCGCCTGTTTTGAGCCACTCAACCGCCGCGCCCTGCGCCGCGTGCGCGCCGAACGCACCTGCTGCGATTGCCATTGCGGCAGAAAGCGATGCGGCAATGGTGAGTATCAACGCGCTCATGCGCCGGCTTGCTTTTGTGCTGGCACGTAAAGCGGCCCTGGCCCTGCGTGCATATCACCTGTTGAGCCCTGAGCCTCAAGTCGCGAAAGATCATGGTCGCGGTAACGCCGTTCAATCACCATAATTTCCTCATCACCCACACCAAGCTCTTGCAGCGCATCAATTCCCATTTTGATTGCTGATTCGAACAATTCTCGCGTTGTCCCGGCAAGGTCAAGATTGCGAACCGCGATTAATTGCCGCCGATCAAAAGCGCGCATAAAGACTGCGGCTTGCGGAAAAGCCTCAAGAATTGGCTGAAGCTCTTTTGGCCCGAGCAGTCGGTCGTCGACGCAAAAGGCGATAATCTGCGCTTCATCACCACCCGCGCGTCGCAACAAATCAATCCGCCTTCCGTCGCCGTAATAAACCTTGGCACCAAAACTACTGCTTACCTCAATTTGTTCGGGCTTCACATCAATCAGCGTAACCGAAACGCCGTGCGCGCTGAGCATCTGGCCAACGGTTTGGCCAAAGCGGCCGAAGCCAACGACAATCGCCTTTGACTGATCAGCATGTTCGGGGCCATCAGGCGTATCGCCGTCCTGATCCTTGGCATATTCAAAACGCCTTGCGATCATCAGCAGGAACGGCGTCGTTGCCATCGATAGCGTCACAATTGCACCAAAAAGACTTGCCGCCTGTGGTTCAATCAATAGTGCCCCTTGGGCTTGTGCGAATAGAACAAAACCAAATTCGCCGCCTTGGCTTAATAGCAAACCAAGCCCGAAGGCTGGCCGTGTTGCCATTCCGAATAGGCGCGCCAACCCAAAAATCACTCCGGTTTTGATCACAACCAACGCCGCCGCCATGCCAATTACAAACAGCGGATTGGCAATCACCGCGCCAACATCAAGCACCATCCCGACTGCCATGAAAAACAGCCCCAGCAGAATCGAGCGGAACGGCTCAACATCGGCCTCAATTTCATGGCGGTAGGGCGAGTCGGCGAGCATCACACCCGCCACAAACGCGCCCAGTGCCGTCGACAAATGCAGCGACTCCATCACGGCCGCGCTTGCAAACACCGTAAATAGCCCGACCACGACAAATAATTCTCGTTCACCAAGACGGCCAGTCAGGCGGAGGAGCGGCTGAATAATGAAGCGACCAGCCATCACCAGCCCAAAAATTGCGACCACGGTATAAAATGCAAGCAACCATCCCGGCGGCGCTGATGGATCAGCAGGCGCACGCGAAAGTGCGGCAATAATCGTGATCAGCGGGACAATCGCCAAATCCTGAAACAGCAGCACCGAAAATGCCCGCTCGCCAAACGGCGTGTTCATTCGCCCTGAAGATTTAAGGCTCGGCAAAACCTGCGCCGTCGATGACAGCGCAAGCGGCAAGCCAAGCGCAATTGCGGCCCCCACTGTAAAGCCCGTCACCAGATAAATCATGACCGCAAGCGCGATGCCACACAGCGCAACCTGCACGAGGCCGAGTCCGAAGATATCACGTTTCAAACGCCACAATCGTGCCGGACTAAGCTCAAGCCCGACCAAAAACAGCAACAGCGCTATGCCGATTTCAGCAATCGCCAGCTTTGATGCGCCGCCTGCGACAAGCCCGATTCCTGATGGGCCGATAAATGCCCCCGCCACCAAATAACCCAGTACAGCACCGAGGCCAAGCTTGCGGAACAGCATGACAAAGCCGAGGCCCGCGCCAAGCAAGACCACGCCCTCACGGAGCATGGTCACTGTTTCTGGGCTTGGCCCCGCCATTAGTGCGCCGCTTCGCGCGCGGCCTCAGCAACCGCATCAAAGGCGAGCAAAATTGACGCATGGCGCGCACGGTGCGGCACAGCTGGCGCAAAAATTTGAAGGCCGGGCCAGATGCCGGGATCAGTGCTAGCCTCTGCAAGGAAAGCTGCCAGCGCATCGCGCGCGCTATCAAGTTCATCGGCACTTCGCCCGAATGCATTTGCAGCCATCAGCGCTGCCGAGGCTTGACCAAGCGCACAGGCACGCACTTCAAGCCCAAGCGCGTCGATGTGGCCGTGCGGATCAAGCCTGACATCTACAGTCACCCGGCTGCCGCACACAGGCGAGCGCTTCTCAACGCTGGCTTGCGCATCTGGCAAACGCTTGAAATTAGCGGTCGATGTCGCGAGTTTGAGTATCTCGTTGTTGTAAAGGGTCATTGTACATCTGCCGTGGCACCGCCGTTTTTGCGGCGATCGCCAATAAAATCAACGAGTGCGCCCGACGTTGCATTGAGCAGCGGATATGTACGCGATTCGATCATCCAGTCGGGCCGCTGTGACTTTCCGCCGAAAATTGTATCGTAGGCGAGCGAGGCGAATAGAAACATGATTGAACCTGCAATCAAGCCCTTGAGCGCGCCAAAACCAAGCCCGAGCGCGCGGTCAAACGGGCCAAGCATTGAGGATTTGGATGCCTTGCCAAAGCGGTTGGCGAGATAACGTCCCGCAACAAACGTGCCGCCAAAAACCAGCGCAAAGGCCAGAACAGCAGCCCCGGCGGTCGTCCCAACTCGGTCAACCAATGCAGTCGCGACGGTGCCGTGGAACAGTTTGACCGCTGCGATTGCCGCCACCCATGCGACGAGCGACAAGGTCTCTGTGACAAAACCGTTTTGCAGACCGCGAACACCGAACCAGCCGACCAAAAGCAATATAATGATATCAAGCGCTGTCATGATCGCCCCATAGGCGCTCCGCGTAACCTGAGTCGAGCCTCAACCGCGCCCAAGCATATGATCAACCAGCGCGCCAAGCCGCGAAAAGCTTGAGAGTTTGATGCCGTGCCCGTCGGCTTTGGTGGTCGCCGGCACAAACGCACGCTCAAACCCCAATTTTGCGGCTTCTTTGAGTCGAAGTCCGGCGTGGGCAACCGGGCGCACCTCAGCCGAAAGCGCAATTTCGCCAAAAATAATCGCAGTCGGCGGAAGTGGCCGTTCGGAAAGCGCCGAAACCAGCGCCGCCGCCACCGCCAAATCAGCCGCCGGATCGGATAGGCGATATCCCCCCGCAATGTTCAAATAAACCTCACACGTCGAAAAATTAAGCCCGCAGCGCGCTTCGAGTACAGCAAGGATCATCGCGAGCCGCCCACTATCCCAGCCAACCACCGCGCGGCGCGGCGTTGCCCCGCTTGCGAGCCGGACAACAAGCGCCTGCACCTCAACCAGCACGGGCCGGGTGCCCTCAAGCGCTGGAAACACCACGGTGCCCGTCACTGATTCGTCGCGTTGCGTAAGGAAGAGCGATGAGGGATTGGCGACCTCACCAAGCCCGCCCTCTTCCATTGCGAACACGCCAATTTCATCAGTGCCGCCAAAGCGGTTCTTAATCGCACGCAGGATGCGGTATTGGTGGCTGCGCTCGCCCTCAAAGCTCAGCACCGTATCAACCATATGTTCAAGCACACGCGGGCCAGCGATGCTGCCATCCTTGGTCACATGGCCAACGAGCACGACCGCCGTACCGCTTTGCTTTGCGAAACGGATGAGTTCCTGCGCCGATGCGCGCACCTGACTCACGGTGCCCGGTGCGCCCTCGATCAAATCACTGTGCATCGTTTGAATCGAATCAATAACCAGTAACGCAGGCGGCGCGCCCTGCCCTAATGTCGTCAGGATATCGCGCACTGACGTTGCCGCCGCGAGTTGCACCGGCGCATTACCAAGCCCAAGCCGCCGCGCGCGCAGCCGCACTTGATCTGCCGCCTCTTCGCCCGAAACATAAGCAACCGCCCTGCCCGTCTGCGCGATCTTCGCTGCGGCCTGCAGCAACAAGGTCGATTTACCAATGCCCGGATCGCCGCCAATTAGCGTTGCCGAACCAGCAACAAAGCCGCCACCAAGCGCGCGATCAAATTCGGCAATCCCACTTGGCATCCGCGCAGGCAGCGGCACATCAGTATCAAGGCCGACCATTTCAAACGCACGACCGCCGCTTTGCAAATCATGCTTGGCGCGAAACGGCGTCACCACCGCGCCCGCATCCTGAACCATCGTGTTCCATTCGCCGCAATCGGTGCATTGCCCCGCCCACTTGTTCGTCACCGAACCACACGCGTTGCAGGCATATCGGGTTTGTGGTTTGGCCATGATTACCTTACTTTAGAACGAAGATAGAACATATTGTCGGATTGCCAGCAGGTCAATAGCCTGTCAGTCTGTTTTCATGCGCGAGAAAGAACTTCGCCTTGCCCTCATCTGCTACGGCGGGATCAGCCTAGCGATCTATATGCACGGGATCACCAAGGAGATTTGGCGAGTCGCGCGCGCGAGCCGATCATTTTACAAAGGACTCCCGCCGGAGAACCGTGTTGAGGCGGCTTATGTCGAATTGCTCAAATTGATCGAAACGCATGACGGCCTCAAGCTGCGCATCCTTCCTGACATTATCGCAGGCGCAAGTGCTGGCGGGATCAACGGCATATTTCTGGCGCAGGCAATTGCAAGTGGCGAGTCGCTCGATCCACTGACTGACATGTGGCTCGAAAAAGCCGACGTTGATGAATTACTTGATCCTGACGCGCGGCCTTTGTCGCGCTTCTCCAAATTTTGGGCGACGCCCTTGGTCTGGCTCGCGCTTGGGCGACGCAGCGGGACAGTTCAGCGCACCGTTGCCGCCGAAGCGCGTGATGAGGTGCGCGCCAAGGTCTCACGGCTGGTGCGCGCACGCTGGTTTGAGCCGCCTTTTGGTGGTCAAGGTTTCACCGCCATGCTGCTCGACGCGTTCGATGCGATGAAAGCAGGGCCGATTGGTGAACGCTTGATACCCAAAGGCCAGCCGCTTGACCTGTTTGTGACTGTCACCGATTTTGGCGGCTATTCCGAACAGCTTAGACTCAATAGCCCGTCAGAAATTACTGAGACAGAACATAGGCTTACG
>JAYTMV010000018.1:0-7783 GCA_043728175.1 Sphingomonadales bacterium | reverse complement strand
TTATTGTGATAAAAATATACTCAGAACTTAAACGAAATTTCCACACCAAATTGACGTGGTGGACGAACGCCAGAGAATGTGAACAGCCCCGCCACAGGAAGTGTTGCACTGATCCCGCGATCATCAAGCAGATTGCGCGCAAACAGACTGAATTTCACTTCGCCTGCGCCAATATTAAGCTTGTAGGAGGTGGTAATATCAAGGATTTCGCGCGAGTCAGTGGTGCACCTTGTGTCGTTAATGACTGCCCCTAGCACTGGCGGCGTATTGGCAACGATGCAGGTTGTCAGCTCATCGATAAAGCGGAACGTGGGGGACAATGAGAATGTGCCGTTGCCAACCTCGCGCGAATAATCGAAGCCGACTGAAAAGCTGTATTTGGGTGCGCGGCGCAGGTCGAGCGTCGAGACATCATCGGGGATGAGATCGCCGTTCACATCGCGGAAGAAGTTTTTATATTTTGCGTCTAAATATGACAGTGAGGCAAAGATGGTGAGATCGTCAATTGGCTTGGCAGTAATTTCAAGCTCCAGTCCGTTGATACGTGCCGAAGCTGCGTTGCGAACCACCGTCTCTTGAGGATTGGCGGAGCCGGGCGGTGAGGCCTGAACCACTTCCTCCTGCTTGTTTCTATAGTCAGTGGAAAACAGCGCAATGTTGGTGCGCAATCGCCGATCAAGCCAATCTGCTTTCAGGCCAACCTCATAGGCATTCACAGTCTCTGGATCATAGGGCCCAAGCGATGACGGTGATCCTGCACGACCGTTGAAACCACCCGAGCGGAAGCCTTTGGAATAGGACGCATAAAGGAGCTGATTATCGCCAACCTTATAATCGGCATGGGCGCGCCACGTGAATTTACCGAAGCTTTTTTTGCCAGTGCAATTATTCGCTGCGGCGTAACGCGGCACGCCCGGTGCGATCAAGCCAACGACACCAACACAGTCACCAAAGGCTGCGGTAAAGGTCGGCACTGAAAGCTGAACGAGGGGAATGACTTGACCAAAATTGTTGAAGATTGATTTGCGGTCACGCGTGTACCGGCCACCGCCGCCAAGCGTGAGCCGGTCACTGAGTTTGAACCGGATATCACTGAAGGCGGCATATGATTTTGATTTGACACCCGAAGTCTGGCTGAGCGTCGCTGGCACAAAGCCAAGCCGCGACGTCTGAAACAGTTTATACTCGCTGTCGAAATAATAGGCACCGACGAGCAGGTTCACATTGTCAACCACATCACCAACTATGCGCAGTTCCTGGCTGAACTGATCATAATTCTGGATACGGAGCGTATCGAAGAAATCGATTGATGAGGAATCGAAATCGGAAACCACACTTTCCTTGCTCTTTTGCCAGCCAGTAATTGACACAAGGTCAAATGTGCCGAGCTTGACGTTGACTTCACCCGTTACAGCATCAACATCGTTTGAAAGTGGCGTCGCGATATTATTGAAAATCGTATAAAGCGCTTTGCCGCGTGTGCCGCGATCACATTCTCGATTGGGAATGCCAAAGGCACGGATTGGCCCGCCGGGTGTTGGCACCTGAAGGCAGATGAGATCCTTGCCAGTAACCGAGGTGCTGGCAGTCGCGGTTTCACCGTCCTGTTCGCTGCGTTCATAGGTGATGATGGCGCTGATATTGTCGTTCGGTTTAATCTGCGCAGTGATGCCGCCGCTGATATTTCTATCTTTGCCGTACCTTCGGTTCTGCGTTGCATTGAACAGATAGCCGTCAGTCTTGTCATAAGCAAAGAACCCCTTGAGCGAGAGCAATCCACCAATTTCTGGTGAGTTGACGACAAGGCGCCCCCGCAGCGTATCGAAATCAGCATAGCCAAATGAGCCCTTGACGCCCAATTCGCCTGTTGGTTTTGAGCGGCGGACGTTGATCACGCCGCCAATCGTATTGCGGCCAAACAGCGTCCCCTGTGGCCCGCGCAACACTTCAATGGATTCGAGATCAAAGGCATCAAGCAATTGCCCGGTATTGGTGCCGATAAACACTCCGTCAACCGCAACGCCAACGGCGGGATCAAAGCTTTTTTCGATATCTTCGAATGAGATGCCGCGAATTGAAATTGCCGCAGCACTTGGCCCGGCATTGACTGAGTCGATTACAAGGCTCGGTACGCGGCCAGCAATGTCGCGAATGTCATCAATTGCGGACTGCGAAAGCGCTGTTGCATCAAGTGCGGTCACCGCAACCGGAACTGACTGAATGCTTTCCGAGCGACGCTGCGCGGTAACAATGATATCGCGGATGCCGCTTTCCTCTTCGGCGGGGGCTTCTTGCGCATAGGCCGGGCTGGCAAGCGCTGTTGCGAGTGCGAGAAATGTTGCAAATCTGCTGGTTGACTTAGGCATTCAAATACCTCCCTCTCCAAAATCCCTTGTGGCCACATGGCTGCATCATTTTGACGCTCATCCATTGCGGGATGATCAGAGAGTGCGCTCAGACGAATGGGTTTGGCTACCACCAAAAGTGACAGTCGCGCTTACGCATGGCTGGCCTAAGCTTCGTCGATTCTGATTGGAGCAAGAGCGCTATGGGCAAGGAAATCAAACGCACATTCTGCCGCTTTTGCCACGCCAATTGCGCGATGCAGGTGGATGTTGAGGATGGGCGCTTGATCGCCGTGCGCGGTGATCCTGATGATCCAGTGTTTGGTGGCTATACCTGCATCAAGGGGCGGCAATTGGTTGAGGCGCATTACTCGCCCGAACGTCTGACCGCCTGCCTGATCCGCGACGAGGCAGGGGCATTTCAGCCATCGACGACTGAGGCAGCGCTTGACGAAATTGCCGCGCGGCTGCGCGCGATCATTGACACGCACGGCCCGCATTCAGTGGCGATTTACGGCGGGACTTACGCCTTTCAAAATTCGGCTGGAGTTGCGACGGCAACTGCCTTTGCGCAGGGGCTTGGCACACGTAATATGTACACCAGCGTGACGCTTGATCAGCCTGCCAAAGTCTACACCACGATGCGCTACGGCCTGTGGGAGGGCGGACTGCATAGCTTTGACAGCGCTGACGTCTGTTTTATGATTGGCAACAATCCGATTGTTTCGCATTATGCGCCGCCGGGGTCGCTTCCGCCATTTTCGCCGTCACGGCGACTCCGCGATGCGCAGGCGCGCGGGCTGAAACTCATCGTCGCTGATCCGCGCGAAAGCGATGTTGCTAAACTGGCGGATATTTATCTGCCGGTGCTTCCCGGAGAGGATGCCGCGCTGCTTGCGGGCATGATCAATGTGATCGTCGCCGAAGGGCTGTATGATCGCAATTTCGTTGGCGCGCATGTGGATGGGTTTGATGCACTGGTGGAGGCAGTGGACGCATTCACCCCCGAAGTCGCAGGTGCGCGCTGCGGCGTTGAGCCAGCGCAGATTATCGCCGCCGCCCGGATGTTCGCAACCAGTGCGCGCGGGGTTGCGGCCACAGGGACTGGCCCTGAAATGGCAGGCAATGGCACGCTGACGGCTTATCTCGTTTCAGCGCTCAACATTATTTGCGCGCGGTTTTGTCAGGAGGGTGAACTGTCTTCGATCCCGCGCGTGTTCACAGCGATGTCAAAACGCCGCGCGCAAGTTGGCCCGCCTATGGCGCTGTTTGGCGAAGGGTTTCCCCAGTCGCGCTTTCGCGGACTGACGCATCTTGGCACTGAAATGCCGTGCAATGTTCTCGCCGATGAAATCTTGACGCCAGGCGATGGCCAAGTGCGCGCCCTGATCAACATTGGCGGTAATCCGCTGGTTGCGTTTCCCGATCAGGAGAAGATGGCGCGCGCGCTTGATGATCTTGAACTGCTGGTCAGCGTTGACGTGCGGATGGCGCAGACGGCCAAATTGTCAGATGTCATCCTCGCCCCGCAAATGTGCCTTGAGCGCGACGATATCAGCAACCTGAGCGAGTGGTGGTACGAGGTGCCCTATGCGCGCTACACACGGGCAGTGGTTGATGCGCCGGGCGACTTGATTGATGAATATGCCATGCTCTGGGGCTTGGCAAAGCGGCTAGGCACTGGCCTGCCGCTTGCGGGTGGGCCTTGCCCAATGGACGTGCTGCCTGACAAAACAGCATATCTTGATCTGATGACCGCAGGCTGTGCCGTCGCGCCGAGCAAGGTGCGCGCCGATACGCCGGATGGTGCAGCAATCATCTATCACGACCTTCATCCGCAGGTTGAGCCGCCTGATCCTGAGAGTGCTGGGCGGTTTGATTTGGATGTTGGTGATATGCCAAAAGCGCTTGATGCTTACTCAGAAGCCAAGGCCGATTTGCCGGGTTACGCATTCAAACTCGTCTCACGCCGCACGCGCCACCGTTTCAATTCAACTGGTGGGCATTTGACCGCGCTCAAGGCAAAGCGGACGACCAACCCGGCGCATATCAACCCTGATGACTTAGCAGCGCTTGGCATTGACGATGGTGCGCTGATCTCAATCATATCGCCAATCGGTGCGATCATTGGCGTTGCTGAAGCCTCGCCCACAATGCGGCGCGGGATTGTGTCAATGGCGCACGCCTGGGGTGATGAGGCGAGCAATGCCGAGACTGTGCGGGATCAGGGCGTTTCTACCAACCGCCTTGTCAGTGAAACGGTGAACTATGATCCGATTACAGGCCAATCGCTGCAAAGCGCGATTCCGGTGCGGATTGCGCCGCTCGCAACGCATTAGAGGAATAGGATATGCCTGATAACCGCCGTTTCTTGCTGATCAGACGCCCCAATGGCGCACCGGTTGCTGAGGATTTCCGGTTGGAAACCACAGCAACGCCTGCGCTTGCCAATTGCCAATTCCTGATCCGCAATCATTATGCCTCGCTTGATCCGGCAATGCGCGGGTGGATGGATGACGCGCCTTCTTATATGCCACCCATTCCACTTGGGTCTCCGGTGCGCGCGTCAACCGTCGGTGTGGTTGTCGAAAGCAAAGCCGATGGTTTTCCGGTGGGGCAGTGGGTGTCCGGCCTTAACGCAATTGAGGAATATTCGGTTGGCATGGCAGGCGGGTTCAGCCAGCCAGTTGATGTGAACCTCGTGCCGTCACCAACCAATTTCCTGTCTGTGCTGGGCGCGGTTGGGATGACCGCCTATTTTGGCTATATTGAGGTGTGTAAGCCAGCGTCGGGTGATGTTGTCTTGGTAACGGGCGCGGCTGGTGCGGTCGGTTCGCTGGTTGGGCAGATTGCGAAGATTAAGGGCGCATCAAAAGTCATCGGCATCGCGGGCGGCCCCGAAAAATGCGCGCGATTGGTTGATCGCTACGGCTTTGACGCGGCGATTGATTATCGCGGCAAGTCACTTGATCAACTTTCATCAGCTATTGCACAGGAAGCACCAAACGGGGTCAACATCATTTTTGAGAATGTCGGTAGTGATATACTTGATGCGGGCCTTAACAATCTTGCGATGGGCGCGCGCGTTGGGCTGTGCGGACTGATCAGTGAATATAATAATGCGGGCGAAAAAACTGGTGCGCGCAATATTTGGCAATTGATTGTCAAGCGCGCCTCAATCACTGGGCTGCTCGTTGCCGATTATGTTCCGCGCTTTGGTGAAGGCATAAGCGAAATGGCGCGCTGGCTGCAATCAGGCAAGCTCGTTTTTGACGAACATATTGATGAGGGTATTGAAAACGCGCTGCCTGCCTTCCTGCGGCTCTTCAGCGGTACCAATGACGGCAAAATGATCATTGGTCTCGCCGCATGAGCCGCGATGTTGCGGGCCGCAAAGCGATTGTGACGGGGGCTGCCTCGGGCATTGGCGCGGCGGCGGTGGCGCGGTTGATGGTAGACGGTGTGGAGGTACTCGCCGTTGATATCACGGGTAATGGTTTGAAGGGTACGCATACGCTGATTGCTGATCTTGGGGATGCGGCGGCCTTTGCTGCAATTTCTGAGGCTGCGCAGGCAAAGCTTGGCGGGCTTGATATTTTGATCAACAATGCAGGCGTTTGCCCCGTCAGCAGTTTTGATGAAATGACTGACGCGATGTGGGATCATGCGCTGTCAATCAATGTGACTGCTGCGATGAAGCTGACGCGCGCAGTGCTGCCTATGCTGCGCGTGTCGAATGCGCCGCGCGTGATCAATACTGGGTCTATCCTGTCGCGTTACGGTGATGCTGGGCTGGTCGCCTATGCAACCTCAAAACATGCAATCCTTGGTCTGACGCGCGCGCTTGCGGCAGAACTTGGGCCGCACGGGATTACGGTCAACTGCGTGCAACCCGGCGCGATTTCGACTGGCATGACCAAGCCAATGTTTGAGACCAACCCCGAAAGCCTTGCCTATTATGCTGGGCGATCAGTGCTTGGTCGGATTGGCCAGCCCGAAGACATTGCTGATGTCATGGCGTTTCTGGCCTCGGATGATGCGCGCTTCATTACAGGGCAGGGCATTCTCGTTGATGGTGGCGTGATGGTGCATAGTTGATGGCGAGGCACCCTAACATTTTCGCTTGTCGCGGCGCGGGCTTTGCTGTGGCAATAAATGAAAATGGAGTCCGGTAATGAATGAAATGAGCACAGCACCAAGCATGCTTGATCCCGAGGTGATGCAAAATCCCTTTCCGTTTTATGCGTGGGCGCACGCCAATGCGCCGGTGATTGAAATGCCGGGCACTGGCATGAAGATCGTCATGAGCTACGACATGTGTGCCGAGGCAACGGGCCGAGTTGAGGAGTTTTCGAATAATTTCACCGCAGTGTTGTCGGGCGCAATGTCTCAAGATCCTGAGGTTTCGGCCATTCTTGAAAAAGGCTGGCCGCAGATTGATACTTTGCTCACCGCTGATCCGCCGGTTCACACGCGGTTTCGTAAGCTCGTCAATCTCGCGTTCTCAATGCCGCGTGTGAATGCGCTAGAGGCGGGCATTCGCGCCAAGATCAATGCGCTGATCGATGCTTTCATCGACAAGGGCGAATGCGAATTTGTTGCCGAATTTTGTGTGCCGCTGCCGGTGCAGGTGATTTGCGAACAGCTTGGTTTTGAACTGTCTGAACAGGCGAATGTGAAGCGCTGGTCAGATGCTTTTGCCGATCGACTTGGGCATATGATCAGCAAGGAACGCGAACTTGAATGCGCGCGCGAAGTCGTTGAATTTCAACACGCGGTGAAGGCCAAGATTGATGCGCGTCTGGGCACCCCAACCGATGATCTCCTCTCCGATATTGTCAATGCACGGATTGACGGGGAACAGCCGCTTGAGGATGCAGAAATCCTTTCAATCGCACAGCAATTGATGGTTGCGGGTAACGAGACGACGACTCATGCAGTCGCAGGCGGCCTCGTTCACCTGATCAATTCGCCGGGTGAGGTGGAAAAGCTGCGCGCCAATCCCAAATTGTTTGGTAATATGGTTGAGGAGGTGCTTCGCCTTGATACGCCAACGGCTGGCATGTGGCGTGTGGTGACGCGTGACGCGACGCTTGGCGGGCACGCATTCAAGGGCGGATCAATGGTTATGCTGCGCTATGCTGCGGCCAATCGCGATCCGGCCAAATATCCTGAGCCTGATAGGTTTGATGTAGAGCGCAGCAACGCGCGAACCCACCTCGCGTTTGGGAAGGGCATTCATATGTGTGTCGGCAATATGCTGTCGCGCAAGGAAATGACGGTTGCGTTTGAAACGTTGGTGGCGCGGCTTGATGATATCCGTCTTCAGGAAGGAGCGGTGCTTCAGGTTGCGCCGAACATGCTGCTGCGCGGTTACACCGCTGTGCCAATCACTTTCAGGAAGCGGGCATGAATTTCGATCTTGATGAAAACCAAAA
>JAYTMV010000017.1:0-2321 GCA_043728175.1 Sphingomonadales bacterium | reverse complement strand
TGACCGCCCCGACGGCCCGACAATACCTGCCAAACGCCCAGCGCCGCGCCCACCGCTTGCCGCGCGGCCATCTGTAATTGCGGTGACGGCGGTTGATCGATTGAAGGCCGATCCCTTTGCATTCTATGCCCAAGCAATCCTCAAGCTGTTAGCGATGGAGGCGATTGATGCGCCCGCTGGCCCGGCCTGGCGCGGGAGCATGATCCACCGTGTCCTCCAAGATTGGGCTGAGGTTGACGCGTACCAGCCCGACCACCTCCGCGCCCGGATTGAGGCGCTGCTTGCCCAGCCCGAGATGCACCCGCTGCTTCGCACACTCTGGCAGCCAAAGCTTATTGAGGCGGCAGAGTTTATCGCAGCGTCAGTGGCCCTAGCGCGCAGCGAGGGGCGGGTGCCGCTGGTTGCCGAAGCGGAAGGCAAATTCGAAATTGCAGGGGTTACGCTCAAAGGTCGGGTTGACCGGATTGACAGGCTTGCCGATGGCACCCTTGCGATTGTTGATTATAAAACAGGCACTGCACCATCGGTTAAGCAGATTGAGGCGGGGTTTGCGCTTCAACTTGGTTTGATGGGACTGATGGCTGAACATACAGGCTTCAAGGGCGTCAGCGGCGTTGCCAGTGCGTTTGAATATTGGCTGCTGTCACGCGACACCACCACCAACACGTTTGGCAAAATCCGGCAGGCGCTTGGTAAGGGTAAAGGGCTTGATCCCGCTGACCTGACCAGTGCCGCCTATGATCATTTCAGCGAAGCCGCCGCGCGCTGGCTAACCGGGATGGAACCCTTCATCGCCAAGGCAAACCCCGAATACGCGCCCTTCAGCGATTATGATCATCTTATGCGTTATGAAGAATGGCGCGGCCGTGAGTAGTTATGATGCGCTCAAGCCACTCGCAGATGAGCAACGCCGCGCGGCTGATCCTGAAGAATTGGTTTGGCTGTCGGCGTCGGCGGGTACGGGCAAGACACAGGTGCTTTCGGCGCGAGTGCTCCGGCTGTTGCTGCGTTCGGATGATTTCAAGCCTGAGACGATCCTCTGCCTGACCTTCACCAAAGCCGGGGCGACCGAAATGGCCGACCGGATCAACAGCCGCCTTGCGCGCTGGGTGATGGCGTCTGGCCCAGAGATTGCGAGCGACTTAAAATCACTTGGTGAGCGCTTTGATCCGGATATGGTCAAGCGCGCACGGACGCTGTTTGCGCGCGTGCTTGATGCGCGTGGTGGCGGTTTGCGAATCCAGACAATTCACAGCTTCTGCCAGTCACTGCTCGGCAGCTTCCCCGCCGAAATTGGCCTGCCGCCCGGCTTCACCCTCATTGAGCCGCGTGAGGAGGCGGCACTGCCGATGCGTTTGCTCGCCGAAATGGCGGTCGCGGCGGAGCGTGAAGGGCGGCTTGGCTTTGGCGACCAACTCCGCAAGCTAGGCCACCGGCTCGATGAGGATCGCATTCAGCGCTTGCTCGTCCGCTGCGCCAAGGTGCCCGATATCATGGCCAGTCTGCCGGGTGGGGACGGGCTGCTCGCTTATCTCCGCCGCGCGCTTTGCAGTGGGATTGATGATGTTGCGGGCTGGCTTGGCGCGCGGGTGGAAACGCTTGGGTTTGTCAGCGATGAACTAGATCAACTGGTTCGCTACAACGCGGATTGGGGCACCAAGACGGGCCTTGATCGCAACGCAGTCATTGCCGAGTGGCGTGCTAAATCTGGTGATGATCGTGTCACTGGCCTTGAAACGCTTCAGGCGGCGTGGGTGACGAAATCGGGCACGATCCACAAAGTCGTGCCAAAGCCTGTTGCCGAGGAATACACAGCACTTTGCGAAACGCTCAACCGCTGGTGCGCGCCGCTGGTTGAGATGCAGCTTCGCGCGCGTCAAGCCGAGGATTTCGCGCTAATGCTCAGCGTTGGCCGCGAATTTGCTGATCAATATGTTCAGGCAAAGCGGATGCGCGGGCTGGTCGATTATGATGATCTGATCCGCAAGACGGTTGAATTGCTTGAAACGCCGGGGATGGGCGATTGGATCCGCTACAAACTTGATCAAGCGACCGATCATATCCTGATTGACGAGGCGCAGGATACCAATGATCGCCAATGGGCAATTATCAAGGCCATCGCGGGCGAGTTTTTCGCCGGGAGAGGTGCGCGCGGCACTGTCCACCGGACATTATTCACGGTCGGCGATTACAAACAGGCTATCTTTGGCTTTCAGGGCACAGACCCGCGTCACTTCGCGGCAGCCCAAGGCCATTTTGCAGGCGCGGCTGAAGCGGTCGAGCGTGATTTGCTTGATCTTTCGCTCAGCCGCTCATTCCGT
>JAYTMV010000016.1:0-1725 GCA_043728175.1 Sphingomonadales bacterium | reverse complement strand
GTGTTGGGGATCACCGCATAATTTTGGTGCATCGCCTGAAGCAGCGGGTCTGAGCGGTAGCTGGCATAACGCAAGCGGTAATCGGCAAGCGTAAGGATTTCAGTTTCAGGCTGAACCTTCAAAGCATTTGCAGCGCCCTCTTGGTCATAGCCGCCGCGCTTATATTCATAAATATAATCGCCCATGTGGAGCACCAGGTCGATATCCTTGCGCGCCGCGACGTGGCCGTATGCCGCAAATGTTCCGAAACCGAGGTTTGAACAGGAAAAGATCGCGATATTGAAATTTTTGATCATGCCAATAGGGAGCGTCTTGGTGCGCCCAATCGGTGATTTTGAGCCATCCGGCCCGATGAAGCGGTAGTGATAAAGCGTTCCGGGCGTTAGGCCATTAACGGTGATCTTCGCGGTATGATCACGCCACGGCCCCGTCACCATCTGCCCGCCGCTGATGATTTTGGCGAAGCTCTCACTGTCTGAGACCTCAACGCGAAGCTTCACAGCGCCGCCGTCGGCTGGCACGAAACGTGTCCAGAGCAACACCGAATCAGCGGCTGGTTCGCCGCTTGCGACATTATGCGTGAAACCCTTTGCCGCCATGATTTGCGCGATTGCGGTGCCACCGCCAAGCGTGAATGAACCAAGGCCAAAACCGGCACTTAAGATGAGCGAGCGGCGATCAATCGTGAAGGACATGCGATACTCCTATGAAGATTGCGTAATGAAGCATATTCCGTGGCGAATTGCGACGCATTTGGTTAGAGCAAATGTTTATGACGATTGCACTGCGCGCTCACGCTAATTTTGATGTCGATTCCCAGGCCGCTTTAGGCTTGCCGGGGTGGGTCTACCATGATGCCGATTTTTTCAAAGTCGAAATGGAACGGGTAATCCGTCCGAGCTGGCAAGTGGTCTGTCATGTCAGCGACGTGCCAAATATCGGCGATTGGCGCACGCTCGAACTGCTCGGCGAGAGTATCATCGTGATTCGCGGCGCTGATCTGCAAATTCGCTCATTTGCCAATGTTTGCCGCCACCGCGCGTCGCGTTTGGTTGACGGGCCCGAAGGGTGCGCGAAGAAGCTCGTTTGCCCCTATCACGGTTGGACATATGAAAGTGACGGGCGGTTAAGCGGCGTGCCGGGCAAATCGGATTATTTGAGCCTTGATGTGAGTGAGCTTGGCCTGATCAGTGTTGAACAGGAAATCTGGAACGGATTTGTGTTCATTCGTTTGGCAGGTGGCGGCCCCAGCGTGGCGACGATGATGGCGCCCTTTGACGCGATGGTCGCGCCTTACCGGTTTGAAGACTTACGCGCGATTGGCCGCGTGACGATGCGCGCGCGGACCGTGAACTGGAAGAATGTTGCGGATAATTATTCTGATGGGCTTCATATTCCGATTGCTCACCCTGGGCTAACGCGGTTGTTCGGGCGCGGATACGGGATTGAGGCGCACAATCACGTTGACCGGATGTGGGGTGATCTTGTTGACCGACCCTCGGCCAATTTGTCAGAACGTGCGTACCAGAAATTCTTGCCAAAGGTCGATCATTTGCCCGAAGCACAGCAAAGGCATTGGCTCTATTTCAAACTTTGGCCCAACGTCGCTTTTGATATTTATCCCGATCAAGTTGATTTTATGCAGTTCATTCCCGTTTCCGCGACCCAAACTATGATCCGTGAGATCAGTTATGCGCTGCCCGATGATCGGCGTGAGATGAAGGC
>JAYTMV010000015.1:0-6263 GCA_043728175.1 Sphingomonadales bacterium | reverse complement strand
TTTTTTTTGGATGTCTTATTTTAAAATCGTTTTATCTAAGTTTATTATCTAGCAAATTCGATTCCCTTCACCCGCTCCAAATCTTTGGATTTGTCTAATCCATTGATAATAATAGATAAAATTTGGCCGTTTTGGGCTGTGTAGGAATTGTGCAGAATAATTTGGGGATTAGCCTCATTCTGTGCGGGCCTGCGATAGTCGGTTTCGCCCGATTTTGATGGCGTCAGAATAGCTCGCCCTGCTTACTGCGACTCACATAGGCTTGCCATTCTGGCCGCTTTGCCTCCTCGTCTAGCCATGCTGTCACCTGTGCGACCACATCGCCCCCATGCGCTTCTACGGTGCCGATAGGGTGGAAGTGCGAACGATAGCCCGTGCTGGTGATCGGTAGTGGTGATCCTTCTAGCGCAACGCTGCGGATTTCTAGATGGGCGATGACACCCCATTTTTGGGGTGTGTAGATCGCCTCAATCTCTATGCCCTGCCAATTGAAGTGGTAGGTCTGCGTTTGCGCCTGCATGTCAGCACCCCGCAAACACATGCACTTCGTTGTAAGCGGTGCTGATGGTGAACAGGTCGCCGTTGATTTCAGCGTCGCGCGCCATGGCTGGCCAGTCGATATAATATTGGAGTGTCTGCGGGATGGTCATGCTGTCTTCGGTCATTTCCTGCACATAATCGGCAAGGCTGGTATATTGGCCAAGGTAACGCTCGGTCAGCGCCTCGTTCGCTTCGTCAAGATCGTTGTTGTAATACTCAAGCACTGCGCCGCCTAGCGCGCCATGCTCGGTGATGAATTCTGCCAGCTTTGCGACGGTTTCTATGTCTGTGTATTCGCTGATCCGCGCCCCTTCAAAGCCTTCATAATCATGAATGGCATGTTCTTCGGCCTCGGGAATGGGAGAGGCGACAAGCATTTTCTGGATGTCTTCCCATATGCCCCACGCGCCCTGTGTCGCGTCAATCCATGCGCCGTGCAGATAGCCGTTATTGTAGGCGGCAAGGCAAGCAACATAGATGCGGAGTGTTGTGGTTTCTGCGGTTAGCGTCGTCATATTTTCCTCACTTGGTGGCAGGGTTCAGGTTGCGTCTGAACCCTTGCCCATCGGCGAGATTAGGGGGGCAAGCGGAGCGGCTGCGTTCGCGGGGAACCTGCTGCAAGGAGTGAAGCGACTGAAGCTGGGCGGAAGGCAGTCCGAAGCGCGCTGGGGGACAAAGTCCCCAGCCCTTTCTGCACTTCACTATGCGTTAGCGACTGCTACCGACTGGCCGAGATTACAAGCTCGGGGCGATGAAAGCGCCTAGGGCGCGGGCCGTAGGCAAAGCAAGCGGGACACTGACCTTGCAATTCAATGAGCACCCTTTGACGGAGCATGTCTCAGTTCCTATGTCACAATCATGGAGAAATTAGTCCTTGTTGGATATGAGCCGCTTCGCCTCGCCTTACCAACGCCTCGGGAAATCGAGGTTGTTGATCAATTCACGCGCCAAAGCGAAGAGCTTGAGGAGCTACAACGTTTGGTAGCAAAATGGTCTGCCCGCGCCATCAATGATCTTCAGGTCACTGATTTAGCTGCTGCCTCCATTTTTAATACATTGAGCGCGAAGATCGAAACGAAGTTATCTGACAAGATTCCTGAATTTGAAAAGTGGTCATTAGTTTCATCACAGCCTCGGTTTTTGGCGAGAGGGTTTTGGACAGTTTCATCCCTCCACGAATTTTTAGAGCGTGGTTTTGGAGTACCTGATTTTATCAAGCGAATTAGAGAAATTCCTGCGTCAGATGCCATATCAGATCTACATGAATTTCTCCTTGCATCGGTGATCGATGAAATAAATCTTATCAATGAAATCGAAATAGCTCCGAATATCGTTAAATTAAAGAGCAATGCTACATCATTCGGTTTTGGCGAATATAATACTAAAAGTTATAATGATTTTACACACACATTTATTTGGAAGACAAACTTTATTGAGCCGTCTCAATGCAGAGTTATAATAAAAAATGGGAGATTGTTTAATTTTGTAGATTCCATACAAAATATGTCCATTAATGCCCGTCAATTTGAAATGAACTCTGATAGAAAAAGTGTAAATTTTGATAATTTAGATTGCATAAATCGAGATTTATATTTAAGGAATGCTAGACGATTATATCGTAATAGTTTTAGAACTATAAATATAAATGATTTTATTAAACATTTTAATAAAGAGCTATATAGTAAAATTCTAGAATTAGACCTGTCTAACAATTCCAATTTTAATTATATTGAAGAAAAGATATACAACGGTATAATTAAAGGAAATTTGAACCGCACCCCTACAGACAGTGATTCAACGGCTGCTACGGCCAGTAAGTTAGAAAAAGCAGGCGCAAATGCAAGCTCTTCTGGCTCTCTCGCCGAGAAGTTGGCCGCTATTGACGAGTTTGCGGCGCAACATCCCGGAGCTCCTGTTTCAGATAAGATACTCGAAACTTTCCCTGAATTATTGAAAATTCAAGCGCCCGAGCGTGTCACTCTGCCTAGCGAGCCGCCCGCACATTGGCCGGAGGATCGCATTGCGGTGAAAGGGGTTCTCGAAACACCACCCGATTTCATCAGGCGTAATTATGCGCAGTGGCTTGGCAAAGGGCTAACGCGGGCTGATATTCGGCGTTTGGACAAACCACTTTCGACCGCCCTAGACAATTGGTTGCGTCGTAACCCGATGCCAGACGATCTTGACCTTCCAACGCTCAAGGAGCAGAATTCCCGATGGATTGATCGCATCGAACGGGAAGGGATCGGGGCTGTATCGGCTGAGGGTGATGTAGAAGTTATCCTCAAGCACGGGCAGCGGCTTCTTTCTGCGAAACGGCGACGCGAAAGAGACTAACATAAAAAACACCGTTTTATGTTGACACACTAATTTAGATGTCGCATCCTGTACTCGTAGCCAATAAGGCTGCGAGTCGGTTCCATGAAAGTGCCAAGATAAACAGCAGTAGTCGCACCCGCGATTCCTGACGTGAGCAATCTTTGCCTGCATCATGAAGCCGTTGATGAAGGAGACGTTAAAATGACCACGACTACACAAAATGACCGCCTCGAAAGAATCGCTGAACGTGCAGCGGCTGCTGCTGCTGGTTCAGTGATTGGGGCTGTGGTGGGTTCGATCCTGTTGCCAGGTATCGGCACTGCCATTGGAGCTAAGATTGGTGCTGCCGCTGGCGGCAGTAGCGACCTTAGCTAGCCCGGAACGGCGCGCAGGCTTGACCGTGCGTAACAGCCTGCGCGCCAATCTTCGAAGATCACCCTATTTGTAAATTCGGTAATGAATGAAAGTGAGACATTCGAAATGAATTTTGCAACCAACACCGAAGAGATTGCCAAGCGTATTGCGCTGGCAGCGGCGTGCGCATTGATGGGTTGCCTTATCGGCGGATTTCTATTCCCCGGTGCGGCAACGGCAATCGCCGAACAATGCTCGGCAAAATAGGCTGAGCTAACACCAACCAAACAATAACAATTTTAACCAACCAACACGGCACATTTGTTTTTCCGTGAATGAGCAAGTGTGCCTTTTTCAAAAGGAAAACATCATGGACGATTCAACAAAAGCGAAGCTGTCTGCCGCTGGTAAAATGGCCTTTGGTATGGCGCGGATCGGTAGCGGACTGGCGACCGCCACTGGCCACGGCATTATCGGTAGCGTTCTCAAAAACAACGGTCATATGCCGACGGCTCTTCGTATTGCCAAATCGAGCATTGAAGGCGGCAAAGAAGCCTTTGATGAAGGTCTGGCAGACTGGAACAAAGCCAGCGAATAAGGCAATTAAAGGCATAGCGCGGTAAGCGCCAAACCACTTCACACCATCATTACAGCAACTTGGGCGCAGGCGTTGCCGCGTGGCGGGAACCTCTGCGCCCATCTTTTGAACGGAGTTAGGATCGTGTTGACCTCCAATTTTCTCACTGATGCTGAATACGAACCAATCGCGGTCTGCCCTAACTGCGGCTCGCTTGAATGCGAAGACAACCGGATTGATGACAGGCTCTATATCGAGGCAGCGCGCGAAGCGCCGCGCCTTCGCTTTGAAGGCAATACCGACGATGCAGTCGAGGTGCTGAGCGCGCTTTACGCGATCCAAATTGTCAACTTCCTCCGGCTGCGCTGGCGTTGTCTCGACTGTCAGGCGTCGTTCGATGCCTAAATGGTTCGAGCAAGCTTTCGGCGCGGTCGCCGATGAAGTCGGCGCTGCGATCTCGGACACCCGCACCAAGATCATTGACGAAGCTTGGTTTGGGCGAATGGGCACAAAGCCCAATCCGGCTGAGCCAGCCCAAGAACACGACCCATTATCGGAGCGTGACCCAACGTCAGCCACCGAGCCAAGCGACGGTCTCTATCATTTTCCAATACCGCCCACGCCGTATCCCGAAGCTCCGGTGCGCTTTTATGACTTTCCATCTGACAAGCAAACGCCCGCACCACCTGAACCTTCACCCGAACAAGATCATGGCATTGATCGATAGGAGGCCATTATGGCTATGCGTGTAGGCGAACTCGATACGCCGCTTTTGCAACTTTCCACGTCTGACAATTTCACCCTGCGCGATGCCTGCCAAGGCGTTTGCATCACGGGCGGGATTGGCAGCGGCAAAACCTCGGGCAGCGGTGCTGCACTCGCGGGCGCTTATCTCAAAAGCGGCATGGGCGGGCTGGTGCTTTGCGCCAAGCCCGAAGAGGCTGATTTGTGGCGCGGCTATTGCCGCAAGGCCAAGCGGATGGGGTCGCTGCTTGAAGTGAAGACAAGCGGCGCTGGCTTTAACTTCATCGCCTATGAACTTGCGCGACAAGGAGCGGCAGGGCTTAACGCAGTCGTCGAATGCCTGATGCGCGTGCTTGAGATTGCGCGCGCGGCAAGCCCAAGCCAATCGCGCGGTGGTGATGCGTTCTGGGAAGACACAACGCGCCAAATCCTGCGCAGTGGCTTGCCCGTACTTTACGCCACGACGGGCACGGTGCGGATGAGCGACCTGCTGCAATTTGTGCGCAGCGCCCCGCGCTCGCAAGCCGAGATGACTGATCCGGCGTGGCAAGCCAAATCCTTCTTCTGCGATATGTTCACCCAAGCCGCTAGCGCGCTTGACGATGAAACGGGCGCGCGCTGTGTTGCCTATTGGCAAAATGACTTTGCAACGCTCGATGCCAAGACGCGCGGCAACATCGTCATTTCGCTTACCACCGCACTTGATCGCTTCAATCATGGCTGGCTCAAAACCGCCTTTTGCGATGCGACAAGCTATGTGCCTGAGTTAAGCTTCCACGGGGCAATATTGCTGCTCAATATGCCCGCCCTCACCTGCAACGAAGATGGGATCATCGCGCAGCAACTGATCAAATATATGTGGCAAAGGGCGGTGCTGGCGCGCAACGCGTTGCCCGCACAGCACCAACAACGGCCCGTGTTCCTCTGGGCCGATGAAGCGCAATATTTTATCAACAGCTATGACGCTGAGTTCCTCTCGACCTGTCGTGGCTCGCGCTGCTGCACCGTCTTCCTGTCGCAGTCGCTCCCCACTTATTATGCCAAAATGGGCGGCGAGAATGCGCGTGACCGCGTTCATCATCTGCTCGGTAATTTCGCGACGCGCATCTGGCATAATAACGCCTGTCACGAGACCAACGAATGGGCCGCAAAGACAATAGGGCGCTCACTACAAACCCGCAGCAATTTCAGCGAAGGGCATGGCACCAACCATAGCTCGGGCATGAATATGGGAGAAGGTTCCAACTGGGGCGGTAGCTCAAACTCGGGCGGCAGCGTGTCGCACAGCGGGGGAGGCCAAGCGAGCTACGGCATGTCATGGGGCGGTGGCAGTTCATGGGGCGGGAGTGACAATACGGGTCGCAATCGCGGTAGCGGCTCAAGCAGCAATGTCAGCCAAGGCTACTCCGAGCAAATGGACTACACGATTGAGCCGGGCTTCTTTGCGCGTGGTCTAAAAACCGGCGGCCCAGCGAACGGCAACCGCGTCTCGGCGGTATGGTTCCAAGCCGGGCGGCTGTTCCAAGCCTCGCGCGGCAACGCCCTCTTTGCGGATTTCAAACAATGAACAAGCCAAGCCTCAAAACCCGCATTGTCGGGCATCCGATCATTGGCCTGTCGATTTTCGGCATGGGCGCATTTGTCCTCTATCAGTGGACGCAAGATAGCCAAGTCTGGCCGCTGGGCGTTGCTGCGCTCTGTGCCATGAGCGCGACGATGCGCGCAGCCG
>JAYTMV010000014.1:0-4441 GCA_043728175.1 Sphingomonadales bacterium | reverse complement strand
CCGGCCACCGTCCGAGACAGTTGGTGCAGGCAATTCGGCCTGCTTAATGTCCAGCCTAGACGGGGAACGAAATTCTTGGCCGTGGTTTTGCCCGGCTCTGATCCATTTCCCCATCACGGACTTTTTGCCCGCGCGCCGGAATCCCCCGGCGTTGCGGATATGTGGAGAATGGCATGGATCGTACTGAAAAATCCGCGCTGGTCGCCGAACTGAACGCAACGTTCAAAGAGGTTGGTGTGGTGGTTGTCACCCGCAATCTCGGCCTTACCGTCGCACAATCGACGGTATTGCGGAATAAAATGCGTGAAGCCGGTGCCCAGTACCGGGTAGCAAAGAACAAGCTTGCCAACATCGCAGCACAGGGCACGCACTACGCCTCGATCAGCGATCTGCTGACCGGGCCGACGGCGCTCGCCACATCGAAAGACCCGGTTGCCGCCGCCAAGGTGGTGGTCGAGTTTGCCAAGACCAATGACAAGTTGGAAATTCTTGGCGGCGCGATGGGTGATACTGTCCTGACTGTTGATGGTGTAAAGGCGCTGGCAACATTGCCATCGCTTGATGAACTGCGGGCCAAGATTGTGGGGCTTGTTCAAGCACCTGCGACCAAGGTTGTGCAGATTATTCAGGCACCGGCTGGCCAGCTTGCACGGGTGTTTAACGCCTATGCCGAAAAAGCTGCCTGAACTAACTAACTGAATTTATTGGAGAATTAACATGGCTGATCTTAACAAAATCGTTGATGACCTTTCGGCGCTGACCGTAATCGAAGCGGCTGAACTTTCGAAGCTTCTTGAAGAAAAGTGGGGCGTTTCGGCTGCTGCTGCTGTTGCTGTCGCTGGCCCAGCCGCTGCTGCTGGCCCAGTGGTTGAAGAACAGACCGAATTTGACGTGATCCTGACCGGCGACGGCGGCAACAAAATCGCCGTCATCAAGGAAGTCCGCGCGATCACTGGTCTCGGCCTCACCGAAGCCAAGGCTGCTGTGGAAGCAGCGCCAAAGGCGATCAAGGAAGGCGTTTCGAAGGACGAAGCCCAGAAGGTTATGGCACAGCTTGTTGCCGCTGGTGCGACTGTCGAACTCAAGTAAGCTCAACAGCTTACGTGAAAAAGGGCGGCCCTTTGCGGGGTCGCCCTTTTTTGTTAGTCATCAGGTCGATACACCATGATCTGCCCAGGTTGGCAGTCAAGCGCATCGCATATCGCCTCAAGTGTACTGAACCGAATGGCTTTGGCCTTGCCCGTTTTCAGGATGGATAAATTCGCGAGTGTGATGCCGACTCGTTCTGACAATTCGGTGAGAGACATCCGGCGGTCATGCAGGACATCGTCAAGATGAATATGAATCGCCATCCCTTAGACCGTAAACTGAGCTTCATCATTGAGTCTCACTCCTTCTTCAAAAACACGTGCCATGACAAATAAAACGAGGATCGTTATGATGCTCGACGGATCCCAATCAAACCAGCGAAGCCCATCGCGCGTGGATTCGTGATAAAAATAGCCGATCCACGCCACGATAAATTCACTGGCCAATATACCAAGCGAGAGATAGGCGACCTTGCGCAGCCTGATGGCATTTTCGGTGGTAAATGCGTTGCCTTCACCCACCGTTTTGACGACCTTGACTAAATGCGCGAACATCATAAATGTCAGGGTGGCAGCTATGACAATCGTCAGCGTCAACGACGTGAAGCTTATCAGCGTGTCTGGAAAGGGTGTTTCCTTGAAATACTCATCAGCTAAATCTGAAAACAGCCAAAATGTCGCTGTCATACCAGCCGCAAACAGCGCAGCCGCAGCGGAAAAATATTGCACGATCCGCAAAATCACGAGGGTGGTGCGCAGCAACCGATCTTTCAGCGCGTTAGGCGGGTGAAGTGCTATTGCCTCATTCATATCGTTCTCCAATATTTATATTATTGATAAACAATAAGAGATGATTCGCGGATTGGCAAGAGGAATTATTGATAAACGATAATTTTCATGAAAGGTCACGGCCCCCGACGCGGCCGGTGTCAGATTTTGGCCGCTGTCACCGCGCCGCCAACCTGCAGGCGCTCACCACTGGTGATGATCACCTGATCACCAATTTCGGTTTCTTCGAACAGCCTTTTGGCAAAGTCTTTGGGCACACCGATACAGCCGTGGGTGATGAAGCCTTCGATCACATCGGACGCGTGGATTGCAACGCCGTCATCGGTGAGCCGCTGCATGTAGGGCATTGGTGATCCGTAGAGATTTGAGATGTGGTGCTTTTTTTTCTGGGTAATTGGAAACACGCCGAGCGGGGTCGGCTTTTCACCAATGCCGTAGAGGACAACCGAAACCCCAATTTCATAACCGCCGCGAAATACTGACATCGTCTGCGCGACAGTATCAACGGTGATGATGATCGGCCCATCGGGAATGCCCGCATCATCCCATTTCCAAAAGCCGTGGACGATAGGCTCCGTGATCGTAAGCGCGCGCTTGATGACATAGGCGTTGGGGTCAAGCGGTGGCTTCTTGGGCGGCACGACAACTTTAGTAGCAACCGACAGCTTTGAAGCGACAACCGGCGGAGCAGGGGCCGCCATTACGGCCATCACGCCGAGCGCGCTAAAAGTCAGCAATGTCTTGCGCAGGCTGCGCGGAAGGGTACTCATCAGCTGCATCAACGGGACTCCGGTTAACGCGATGTTTACCCGTTGCACGCTGTGCCGCCAAGCCCAGTTTACGGGTTGTTCCGTGTTGGGACTTTAACCCTGATTGGCAAGATTTCTAAAGTGAGCGCCCGATGAGTTCTTTCATGATTTCGCTGGTGCCGCCAAAGATTCGGGTGACTCGCGCTGCGCGCCATTGGCGGGCGATTGGATATTCATTCATATAGCCAGCGCCGCCGTGAAGCTGGAGGCATTTGTCAACGACTTCGCCCTGAAGCTCGGTATGCCAGAGTTTGGCCGCCGACGCCTCTTCGGGGGTAAGTTCGCGTTTGAGATGCCGCGCGAGTGCCCAATCAAGATGCGCCCAACCAACTTGGAGCTTGGTCTTAAGATCGGCCAACACAAAGCGCGTATTTTGGAAATCAATTACCGATTGGCCAAAGGCTTTACGGTCACGCGTATATGCCACCGTTTGGTCAAACGCGCGCTGCGAAGCGGCTTGCGCAGAAACCGCGATTGACAGGCGTTCCTGCGGCAGTTCACTCATCAGATAGATGAAGCCCTTGCCCTCATCTCCCAGACAGTTGGTCATTGGTACGCGAACGTCAGTGAAGAACATCTCTGATGTATCCGCCGCATCCTGACCCACCTTGTCGAGGTTGCGGCCACGTTCAAAGCCTTCGCGGTTTGCCTCAACGAGGATAATCGAAACGCCCTTCCACGCCGGTTTAGCATCAGGGTCGGTCTTGCAGCACACGAGGATCAGGTCAGCAGTCTGACCATTGGTGATGTAGGTTTTGGAACCATTGATCACATAGTGATTGCCGTCCTTGTGCGCGGTGGTGCGCAGCGCCTGAAGATCAGAACCAGTCCCTGGCTCAGTCATCGCAATCGCTGTAACAATTTCACCCGAAACCATGCGCGGAAGCCATTCGGACTTTTGCTCCTCCGAACCATAAGCCATCAAATAATTGGCAACGATATCCGATTGCAGCGTGAAGCCAGTGGCCAGATCGCAACCATAGCCAAGCTCTTCATCAATCACCGCGTTATAGCCAAAATCAAGGCCCAGCCCGCCGTAAGCCTCGGGCACTGTTGGGCACAGCATTCCGATCTCGCCCGCGCGCGGCCAGATTGATTTGGGGATCAATCCGTCCCCGTCCCATTTCGCTGTGTTTGGTTCAAGTTCCTTAGCGACGAACTGGCGGACTGTGCCCCGAAACGCCTCATGATCTTCGGTATAAACACTGCGGGAGAGGTTATCGAGGGTCATAAGATTTCCTGAATGTTGTCGAAGTTAGCGCGCAACGTGAAACCAACTTTACGTTCACGTCAAGTGGAATCTATTCCCGCTGCCGTTTCAATCCGCTTGAGGAGCGCGTCAAGTTGTGCGCGCTCCTCGGCTGAAAAATTGGCGAGGAGTTCTGCTTCCATGGCAAGCGCTAAAGGCGCGATTTCAGTGTAGAGCGAACGGCCACGACATGTGAGCGCAAGCAAGTGCGAACGACCGTCACCGGGATTATCTCGTGCGACTATTAAACCCCGTGCAATCAGCGCAGCAGCGGCACGGCTGACGCTGATTTTGTCAATTCGCGCAGCACTGCCAAGCGCTTGCGACGTCATTTCGTTCCCTTCAGCGAGGATCGCTATCAGCCGCCACTCAGGCACTTTGAGGCCAAAGCGTTTGCGATAGCTTGCCGAAATGCGAGCACTGACGGCGTTTGATGCAACCGACAAGCGGTAGGGGAGGAAGGCATCAAGGCGGAGCGACATCATTGACATTTAGCACGACTCCAT
>JAYTMV010000013.1:0-3270 GCA_043728175.1 Sphingomonadales bacterium | reverse complement strand
GATTAAAACTTATTGGGGGCGAATGACGCCGCCCCCGGCAAAGTGATCAACCGCGCGCAATTAAGCGGCGGCAAACACTTTAGACCCGGCGACGCTTCGATGGCCGCACACCGTTGTGCGGAATCGAGGTAACGTCACGGATCGAGGTAATGTTAAATCCGACTGTTTGCAGCGCGCGAAGCGCTGACTCACGGCCTGAGCCTGGGCCTTTGACTTCAACTTCAATCGTGCGAACACCGTGTTCGGCGGCTTTTTTGCCCGCATCCTCGGCCGCCATCTGGGCCGCATAAGGCGTCGATTTACGGCTCCCCTTGAAGCCCATGAGGCCGGCCGATGACCAGCTGATCGTGTTGCCTTGGGCATCAGTGATCGTGATCATCGTGTTGTTGAAGCTTGCATTGACGTGCGCGACGCCGCTGCTGATGTTTTTGCGCTCGCGTTTTTTAAGGCGCTGAGGTTCGCGTGCCATGTGGAAATCCTGACTTTATCTTAAATGCTGATATGAAGAAGCTTACTTCTTCTTGCCGGCGATTGGCTTGGCCTTACCCTTGCGGGTGCGCGCATTGGTGTGCGTGCGCTGGCCGCGAACGGGAAGGCCCTTACGGTGACGAAGGCCGCGATAGCAGGCGAGATCCATCAAACGCTTGATGTTCATTGCCACCGTGCGGCGAAGATCGCCCTCTACGGTATAGCCTGCATCAATCGCTTCACGAATTTGAAGGACTTCCTGATCAGTCAAATCTTGCACCCGACGGTTGCTCGCAATGCCGAGCTTAGTCGTGATTTCGCGCGATTTGGTGGGGCCAATGCCGTGGATATAAGTCAACGCGATTTCAACGCGCTTGTTGGTGGGGATATTCACCCCCGCACTACGTGCCATGCTTTTTTCTCCTGCTCCACAGGGCGGCTGGCTGACCGTCCCATCTCTACGCTTCGATAAATCCGTAACAAAAAGCGCGACACACGCAAAAGAGCGCTGCCGAACATTGAGTTTTGGAATGACGTGCGATTAGGGAAAGCGCCCCGCGCTGTCAAGCGGTCGAATGATGCGGTGCAACAGATAATTTTGCAGCGCGGGAATCCGCTTTATGATATGCATAAACCAACTGTTTGTGACAAGCCAAAGGATCACGCCCATGATACTCCGCACTGCCATATTGGCCATCGCCCTCATCTCCGCGCCAAGTGCCGCTATCGCCGCGCTTGGAAACGGTGCAAAAGCCCCCGCATTCAAAACCAAGGCGGCGCTCGGCGGTAGAACGTTCAACTTCGTCCTCGCCGACGCGCTCAAAAAAGGCCCGGTGGTGCTATATTTCTATCCCAAGGCGTTCACTTCGGGCTGCACCGTTGAAGCGCATAATTTTGCGGAGGCCACACCTGAGTTCAACAAGGCCGGGGCGACGGTGATCGGCATGTCCAACGATGATATTGCCACGCTCAGCCGCTTTTCGGTTGAAGCATGTCGCGATAAATTCGCAGTCGCGGTTGGCACGCCGACGATCATTCGCGCCTATGACGCCGCGATTCCGGGAACCCAGCTTGCGAGCAGAACATCCTATGTAATCAATCAGGACGGCACGATTCGCTACAGCTTTTCATCACCAAGCCCGAAGGGCCATGTTGAAAATACGCTCAAAGCCGTGCGCGCACTCAACGCGAAATAGTTAGCGGCGCGCGTGCCATTCGTCGGCGAGGATTGAGAAAATTGCGCTGTGCCGCAGGCGGCCTGTCCATGTGATTCGTTCGGCGCGGAGCAGGCCCTCGCGCGTACAGCCAAGTTTCATCACGGCGGCCTGAGAGCGTTGGTTAATCTCGTCAACCTTGAAGGCAACGCGCATCAGGCCCTGCCCAAACGCGTGATCAAGCATGAGCGTTTTGATCCGGCGGTTAAGCCCCGTCCCGCGCAGCCGTGGCACGATATAGCTGTTACCGATTTCGATCGAATGGCCGGGCGCACCATGCTCAATCCACGCTGTCATCCCGACTAGTTCAGTGCCACTATAGATCACATAGCATTTACGCGGTCGATCCGCGCGCAGCATAAGATCAAATTGCGGATCAAATGCTTCGCCGAGATAGGAAAAGGGGTAAATCTCCCAGATATCCTGATCTTCCGCGCAGGCCGCGCGCAGCCCCTCACGGTGGATTTCAAGAATCGGTTCAAGACGAAGGTCACCGCCCGCCAGCAGCACATAAAGATCAGCCACGCACTTTTTCCATAAAATGTCTGCGGCACAGCGCAACATAGCGATCATTGCCGCCAACCTCAGTCTGCGCGCCTTCTTTCACGGCATTGCCATTGGCATCAACGCGCAAGTTCATCGTCGATTTTCGCCCGCATTCGCAGACTGCTTTAAGTTCAACCAGCGAGTCCGCAATACCTAGCAAAGCGGCGGAACCGGGAAACAGTTCCGCCTGAAAATCAGTGCGCAGACCGTAACACAGCACCGGAATGCCGACGACGTCAGCAATGTAGGCAAGCTGAAACACTTGATCGCGTATGAGGAACTGCGCCTCATCAACCATCACACAGGCAAGCGAGCGCGTGCCGTGTTCCGCCTCAATCGCGCCCGCAATATCGGTATCGAGATCAAATTTATGCGCGTCCGCCCGTAGCCCGATCCGCGAGGTGACATAGCCCTGCCCGTACCGATCATCGAGCGCCGCCGTCCACAGCATCGTTTCCATACCCCGTTCACGGTAATTGAAATCGGCCTGCAACAGCGTCGTCGATTTGCCCGCATTCATCGAGGCATAGTAGAAATAGAGTTTGGCCATTAGGAAAGCGTTTCAATCGCAGTAGGTGTATCGTCGCCCGCTCGCACAGCCAGTCGCTTTTCAAATGTGGCAAAGCGTCCAACATTGCGGGCAGCGACGATGTGCAGATAATCCGCCAATTCACCGCCAAGGGCATATCTATCGAGCGCCCACCGCACGCCAGCCTCATCTTCATATATCATCGGAACAAGATCTGGCAGCGATGTCAACGCGGTATGAATGGTCGCTCGGTCATATTCGTAACGGGAACGAAGCACCCATTCGGTTTCCGCAACAACGGTTAGACTGACATAGAATGGCTCTATGGCAGCTAGGGACATCGCACGTTCCAATTGCACCGCGTCATCGCCAGTCACCAACCGGACAATGATATTTGTGTCGACCGCAATCACTTAGAGCCTGATGACATGACATTGATCCACCGTGATTGGTCTTGGCAGTTCGCCGACGAGGAACGGTGCGCAGGCCGGGCTGGTTGCCCGGACAAGCGAC
>JAYTMV010000012.1:0-2373 GCA_043728175.1 Sphingomonadales bacterium | reverse complement strand
TTTTGTAAGCATCATATTTGGCCTTTTTGATACGCGCGGTTACTTGACTTTGCGCCCGCCTCCCCGTAGCGACGCGCAATATTTCAACACCATATAGAGTTAGGCAAGCGTGTCGTCATGAAGATTCGCAATTCTTTGAAGTCGCTTAAAGATCGTCACCGCGATAACCGCGTGATCCGTCGTCGCGGGCGCACTTATGTCATCAACAAAACCAATCGCCGGTTCAAAGCCCGCCAGGGCTGATTAACGTGCGCGTGCGGGCCGTCGTTTTTGACGTCGGCAATGTGCTGTATCACTGGAACATGCGCAGGCTGTTCGCCAAGCTCATCCACGATGTGGGTGAGCTTGATTGGTTTCTGGCGCATGTTGTTACTGAGGAATGGCATTTTCAGCATGACGCGGGCCGCCCTCTGGCTGAAATGGTGCCCGAGCGAATCGCCGAATTCCCGGCCTATGCTGACTATATCAACGCCTATGCAACGAGGTTTGTAGAAACGATTCCAGGGCCAGTGGATGGCATGATCGCGCTGGTTGATGAACTTGCCGCGCGCAAAGTCCCGATTTTCGGCATCACCAATTTCGGCGCAGAGTTTTGGGATCAATTCCGTCCAACCGCGCCAGTCTTTGATCATTTCACTGACATCATCGTCTCAGGCGTGGAAAAGCTCGTAAAGCCCGACCCAGCGATTTACGCACTCGCGCTGAATCGCTTTGGGTTGAAGCCCGGCGAAGGCCTGTTCGTTGATGATCGGCTTGAGAATATCGAATCGGCGGCGTCGAATGGATTCGTCGGGCATCATCTCAAGGATGCGGAGATGCTGCGCAGCGCGCTGAATGACCTAAGCTTGCTCTAATCACCGCCCTTTCAGTTCATCCCCCGTCAGGCGGACGACGTGAAGCACATTGGTTGAACCCGGCGTACCGAACGGCACCCCCGCCATCAGGATGAGCTGATCCCCCGCCTTGGCAATGCCGTGGCGCAGCGCCATGCGTTTGGCCTTGGCGACCATTTCTTCAAAGCTATCAACATCCTGCGTGCGGACGCCGTGGACGCCCCAGGTCAGCCCCATCTGCCGCGCAGTCGAAAGTTTGGGCGTCAGCATCAGCAGCGGCACCGATGGCCGTTCACGCGCCACCCGCCGCGCGGTTGAGCCCGACATGGTGAAGCAAATGATCGCCTTGGCCGAAACTGTGCCCGCAATATCAAATGCCGCTTCGGACAGCGCGTCAGCGGTCGTCGGATCGGCCTTGGTCTGCATGAAGTGAAGCCGCTCGGAATAGCCCGGATCATTTTCGACGCTGATCGCGATCCTATCCATCATCGCAACTGACTCGACTGGCCACGCCCCCGCCGCACTTTCGGCCGAAAGCATCACCGCGTCGGCCCCGTCATAGATTGCGGTCGCCACATCGGAAACCTCTGCGCGCGTTGGTGAAGGCGATGTGATCATCGATTCGAGCATTTGCGTTGCGACGACCACGGGCCGCCCCATCCGCCGCGCCATTTCCACAATCCGTTTCTGCGCAGGCGGCACCGCCTCGGGCGGCAGCTCAACCCCCAGATCACCGCGCGCCACCATCACCGCATCGGCGAGTTCGAGTATCCCCTCAAGCTCATCAAGCGCGGAGGGCTTTTCAATCTTCGCGAGCAGCGCCGCGCGCCCCGCGATCAGCTTGCGCGCCTCGGCCAAATCCTCTGGCCGCTGCACGAACGACAGCGCGATCCAATCCACCCCCTGATCAAGCGCGAAATCAAGGTCGCTGCGATCCTTGGTGGTCAGCGCGGCCATCGGCACCACGACATCGGGGACGTTCAGCCCCTTATTGTTCGAGAGCATCCCGCCCACCTCAACCCGCGTCATGATATGATCATCCGCCATATCGGTCACGCGCAGCACGAGCTTTCCATCATCAAGCAACAGCCGCGCGCCGACGCGCAGTGCCTCAAAAATCTCACGGTGCGGCAGGCAGACACGCGTCACGTCACCCAGAGTAGAATCGCGGTCAAGCCGGAAGCTGCTCCCCGTCAGCAGCTCAACCCGCCCTTCGGCAAAACTGCCCACGCGCAGTTTTGGCCCCTGAAGATCGGCAAGGATCGTCGTCGGGCGGCCAAGCGTCTTTTCAAGGCCACGGATCGCGGCAATCGTCGCGCGGTGATCATCATGGCTGCCGTGGCTCATATTGACGCGAAACGCATCGGCCCCAGCGCGGTAAAGCTTTTCGATCATTTCGGGGGTGCGGCTCGCGGGGCCAAGCGTTGCAAGCACGCGCACTTTGCGCTGGCGGGGGGCGACAAACTGGCTCAAGCAAAGCTCCTCTGGTTGCAACGCGCTATAAGTGGTAAATCGGTGCTGGCAACTAAAGGTAGCATTA
>JAYTMV010000011.1:0-8287 GCA_043728175.1 Sphingomonadales bacterium | reverse complement strand
GTTGCGATGGATCGCACGCTGGTTGCGCTCGCGCGCTTTCAAAAACTGTCTGTTATGCTCGGTGTTGGTCAGCCGCATACCGTGGCGACAGCGGCTGTGCGTGACGCCGCCAACGGGCAAGAATTCCTCAATAAAATTGCGGCTTTGGGCCTGAACGTCACGCTGCTGACCGGCGAAGAAGAAGCCAAGGCTGCGGCCTACGGCGTGATTGCCGGGTTTGATAACGCTGACGGTGTGGTGGGTGATCTTGGCGGCGGCAGCCTTGAACTGGCGCGGGTGAAAAATGGTGAAGTGCTTGCACGCGCGTCGTTCCCGCTTGGCGTCCTCCGTCTCCCCGAAATCCGCGCGCAGGGGGTAAAGGCGCTTGACCGCCACGTTGCCAAAACGCTCAAAGCGGGTGGTTGGATCGGTGCGGCATCAGGGCTGCCCTTTTATCTTGTTGGTGGATCGTGGCGCGCACTGGCCAAGATCCACACGAATTTGACTCAGCATCCGCTGCCCATTCTGCACAACTATGTCATGCCGCCAGATGCCGGGTTTCGCATTGCACGCGCTGTAACGCTGTTTAACAAGGCAGCGGGACGGTTTGACGGAATTGTTTCGGGCGCTCGCAGGCCTGCGATGGCCGACGCTGCGGCGATGCTGGTGGCGTGCGTCAACGGTCTCAAGCCCGCCTCACTGATTGTTTCAACGACAGGCGTTCGTGAAGGGCTGGTCTACTGTCAGCTTCCTCCCGAACAGCAGCGGCGCGATCCGTTAATCGTTGCAGCGCGCGTCGAAGCACAGAGACAAGGGCGGTTCTCTGAACATGGCGATATTCTTCACCGCTGGCTGATGCCGCTGTTTGGTGACGAAGGCGAAGGCGATATCCGTTTGCGGCGCGCGGCCTGCTTGCTTGGTGATATTGGCTGGGCGGCCAACCCCGATTTCCGCGCGGAACGCGCGCTTGAATTTGCGCTTCACGGCAACTGGTTCGGTATTGATGCGCGCGGTCGCGCGATGATCGCGCAGGCTTTGTTCTCCGCATTTGGTGGAGGTGCAACGCGCCCGGCAATGCTTGAAAAACTCGCGCCGGTCGCCGATCTCACTCGCGCGCGCTGTTGGGGGCTGGGCATTCGCCTTGCGCAGAGATTGAGTGGCGGGGCCGCAACGCCGCTTGAAAAAAGCCAGTTGGTATTAAGCGATGCGACGATTCATCTTGAGATAGCCCCCGACGTCAGCGCGCTTAGCGGGGGAGAGGCGGTTCAACGGCGGTTGCGCCAATTGGCGAGCACGATGGGCCTCGCAAGTAGCATTCGGATTGCGTAACAAGATTAGCATCTTGACAAAGTGATCACTGGTGGTTACTTTTAAGCTATGAGCAAGATTTCCGTCCTCAATGATGTTCAAACGCCGTTCAAGCATTTTGTGGACGCGTCGTCTGAGCTTGCGCCAACTGTGCCAATTTCATCTGCAAAGCACGTTCCTGTTAAAGAGGCGAAGGCAACGCTGACAGCACTACTCCATGCGGTTGAGGCGGGCGAACGGATTGTCATCACGCGGCACGGCAAGCCCGTTGCTGATCTGGTGCCACATGCCGAAACCAAGCTGGAAGGCTCATTACTTGATCGGCTTGATGCGTGGCACAAAGAAAATGGAACTGACTTGTCAAAAGGATGGATTGCCTCCGATTTTGACGATCCTTTGCCAGAAGATTTTCTCTATTCGCCGTGGCCCGATGATATCAAAATGCCAAGTGACGGGTGGAAAAAGCCCTGATCCTCGATACCAACATTGTTATCGCGCTGATAAACGGAACGACTGGTTCGCTTCCGACGCGCGCGCGTGCGGCTCTGGTAGAGTCGCCACCGCACATTGTCAGTGTGGTGAGTATTTGGGAAATCTCCATCAAATTCGCCAAAGGCAAGCTGGCGCTAGCATTGCCGATTGAGAATATTCCCGCCTTCTTAAACAGGCTTGGCGTTACAGTCATCCCAATGACGCTTGATCACGCTGTCGCGGTGGCCACGCCGCTGCCCGATACCAAAGACCCCTTCGACCGCCTGCTCCTCGCCGTCTGCGCGGTTGAGGGGCGGCGGTTGGTGACGACAGATCAGCGGCTTGAGGGGCACCGATTGGTTTGGTAACACAAAAAGTTTGAAATTCATCTCATATTGTTAGTATATGGACTGATGACTGTAAAACTACGCCGTTATACGGATTTATCATCTCTAATAGACATTCTGGTTAAAAATCAGATTGCCGTATTAAGCTATCAATCTTGGGTTGATGCAAATGATCGTAAATCAATGAGCGTTTATCAAAATACGTTGCACTTTGGGTTTGTTGGTGCTTTGTGCCTAACAGAAGCTGTAGAGACATTTCACCATTGGCAAGTGTTTGCTAAAGGGTCGTCTGGAGTCTGCATAGTTTTTGACAAAGATAAATTTGCAAATATGTTTCTTGGCCACGGTGCATTTAGCATTAGCGACCACTTGATGGCTAAATCAGTCGAATACATTCCGATTAGTAAGATCGCTGAAATTGATGCAGATGATATTCACCGTCTTCCATTTTTGAAACGTATAGGATTTCGAGACGAGCGTGAATATCGTGTCATTGGGTTTCAGCCAGATGGTGGAATATCAGCGATGTATGTTCCTCTTGATCCTTCTTCAATTATTGAGGTAGTTTTTAGCCCGTTCGTTCATCCGAGCCTTGTAATAAGCTGCAAAGCAGCGTTGCGTTCCATAGTCGGGTGGAACAATTTAGAAATCAAACATTCTAGACTTATAGATAGTCAGGAGTGGCAACAAGCAATAGCAGACTTTCCGCGACGACATGGTTCCAGCTACGGGCCTTGGATAACAACTGAATTCAAAAATGTAGATTTATGATCATTGGGACGCGGATGTCTGATAATAAATTTCTCAATTATAAGTGGATATGCCTACCCCTCCACCATCGCCACAGCCCTGATCCATCCCGCACTGGCTCGTTCAATCTTTACAGGAAAGCAACTCAGCGTAAATCCAAATGCAGGCAGTGCGGCCAGATTGGTGAGCTTTTCAATCTGATAATATGGCCTGATCCGGCCTGCTTTATGGCCTTCCCAGATGATGCTTGGGTCGCGGGTTTCGGCCCAGCGCCGCGCTGTGTGGCTGAACGGCGCGTCCCAGCTCCAAGCATCAGTGCCAACGACTTTTACCCCGCGCTCGGTTAGGTAAAGCGTTGCCTCCGCGCCGAGGCCGCAGCCTTGATCAACGAAATTCTCGGTGCCGTAGACCGCACCAGACTGGATCAAGACGATATCAAGCGGCTGGAGCGTATGACCAATCCGCGCCAGTTCGGCCTCAACCTCCGCAGAGCTCACGACATGGCCGTGGGGGCAATCTGAAAAATCAAGCTTCACACCGGGTTTGAAAAACCATTCGAGCGGGCCTTCATCAATTGATGGGGCAGGGGAGGCGCCGCTGTCAGTCGTTGAATGATAATGCCACGGCGCATCCATATGTGTGCCGTTGTGCGTGCTGAGTTGGAGGAACTCGACTGCCCAGCCTTCGCCATCGGGTAAATCTTCGCGCGTCAGGCCGGGGAAGAAACCTGCGATTTGCTCCCATGTGTTTTCATGCGTCATATACGTGATTTGCGGGCGCATCACGGGCGGATCGGAGATCACATCGTTGGTGATCGGGATTGAGAGATCGATAAAACGCATCATGATTGCAGCTTGCCATTTTGCTGTGGTTAGGGAAAGCGGATTGATAAACGTCGATCATGTATTTGATTTGTTCCAAATTTGTGCTAGAAAAATCCCTCGTCTGATTGAAAGGAGTTTCGCACAATCCCCACCGCCCACGATCACTGCGTAGAGCGTCAACTTGTTGAAGAATCCGCCATTTTTTGAACCACCCGTTTATTCATACTTGCCATTTTGGCGCGGTTAGGGAAAGCGGATTGATACGCCAGAGGGGAAACGCCAATGACCGATATGATCCTGAGTGAACGCGATGGCGCGATCCTCACCATAACGCTCAACCAGCCTGAGAAGCGCAATCCGGTTTCGGATCAGAGGGTGGTTGATGCGCTGTGCGATGCGTTCATCGCGGCGGATGCCGATCTATCGGTGCGCTGTGTGATCCTGACGGGCGCGGGGACGGCGTTTTCTTCGGGCGGTGATTTGAAGGCAATGAAGGCAGGCATTGGCTTGCGTGTCGCGCTGCCCGCGCAGACGCGGCGGAATTATAAGACAGGCATTCAGAAACTGCCGCTGATGTTTGAAGCGCTTGAGGTGCCCGTGATTGCGGCGGTCAATGGCCCCGCGATTGGCGCTGGCTGTGATCTTGCCTGCATGTGCGACATTCGGATTGCAGGCGAAAGCGCCAAGTTTGCCGAAAGCTTCGTCAAAGTCGGGATTGTGCCGGGGGATGGCGGGGCGTGGCTGCTGCCGCGCGCCATCGGCTTTTCACGCGCGACAGAGCTTGCGCTGACGGGCGATATGCTGAGTGCGGAGGAGGCGCTGGCCTGCGGGCTGGTGTCGCGCGTGGTGCCCGATGCTGAGTTGTTGAGTGCCGCGCGCGCTGTGGCGGATAAGATTGCCGCCAATCCGCCTCATGCTGTGCGGATGACCAAGCGGCTGCTCCGCCAATCGCACAATGCGAGCCTTGCCAATATCCTCGAAATGTCTGCCGCGATGCAGGCTGTGGCCCACGCAACCAGAGATAATGATGAGGCAATCGACGCCTTTATCGAGCGCCGCAGCCCCAAATTTACCGGAGAATGATCCATGCCAGAAGCCGTTATCGTTTCCACCGCACGCACGCCGATTGGCAAGGCCTATCGCGGGTCACTCACTGATACGCATAGCTCGGATTTGGCCGCGCATGTGATTACCGCTGCGATTGCGCGGGCCGGCGTATCGCCTGCGGAAATTGATGATGTGCTGCTCGGTTCAGCACACCCTGAAGGGGCGACCGGGAATAATATCGCGCGCGTTGCCGCCCTTCGCGCTGGCTGCCCAGTGAGTGTGCCGGGGATGACGCTTGACCGGAAATGTTCGTCAGGATTGCAGACGATTGCGCTCGCCTCGCAGCGGATCATGGCGGGTGAGGCGGGCATTTATGTTGCAGGCGGAGTCGATAGCGTTTCGCTGGTGCTGCCCAATAAGAACCTCAAGCATTATCATTCGGATTGGGTGCAGGCGCACCGGCCAGACCTGATGTTGCCGATGATTGATACCTCCGAAAATGTTTCAAACCGATACGGCATCACGCGCGAAATGCAGGACGAATATGGCTGGCAATCGCAAATGCGGATCAGCGCAGCGCACGCGGCAGGGCGGCTTGATCATGAGATTGTGCCGATCACAGTCACTAAAAAGATCAAGGACAAGGACGGCAATGCCACTGCTGAGGAGCAAGTGACGCTGGCGCAGGATGAGGGGATGCGACCTCAAACGACGCTTGAAGGGCTTGGCACGCTCAAGCCAGTTTATGAAGGTGGCACGGTGACCGCAGGCAATGCCAGCCAGCTTTCGGATGGGGCGAGCGTCTGCGTTGTGATGGACGCGAATGAGGCTTCAAGGCGCGGCCTGGATCCGATGGGCATATTTCGCGGCTTTGCGGTGGCTGGGTGTGAGCCCGATGAAATGGGGATTGGCCCAGTGTTCGCAGTGCCCAAATTGCTTGAGCGGCATGGCCTCAAGGTTGATGATATTGGCCTGTGGGAACTCAACGAAGCGTTTGCCGTACAAGTCCTTTACTGCCGTGATCGGCTCGCCATTGATCCCGATAAATTGAATGTCGATGGCGGTGCCATCGCGATTGGCCACCCGTTCGGCATGTCAGGATCGCGGCTGACTGGCCATGCGCTGATCGAGGGCAAGCGGCGCGGTGTCAAATATGTGGTTGTCACGATGTGTGTTGGTGGCGGAATGGGCGCGGCGGGATTGTTTGAGGTTGTTTGATCAATCTTGAGTTTCGAAATTTATGCTGCCTTGATTGAAAAGCTGTGCGATTAACGCCATCGCGCTTTCTGATTTTGTTAGATCTGGATCGACGGACAAATATTCTTGTGCGCAAAGTTCTTCTGCAAATGCCGAGGTTTCCCCGGCGCATTCAAAACATTGGCCGTCTACAAACAGCAGCAGCGAATCCGCCTCTTTCCGCACAAATGAAAAACGGCTCGACGGGTTACGATGAAGCAGCGTACCGCCCGCCAATAAAGCACATAGTTCAACTATGTCCACTGGCTCCTCTGGCCGCCAATCCTGTTCGGGATATTTGGGGGTGCTGTTATATTCGCCAAACCAACGTGTGAAGGCGGTGCGGTCGGCGAGTTTATCGGTGATCATTGTGTGGAGGCGCGCGATGGCCTCGCCGGTGATTTCGCCCGGATTTGCCTGCGTCTGCAAGCCGGGGTCTATGTAACGATCATCTTCGCTTAGGCGCTGCACCAGATCATCACACCAATCGGCGATGATTTCGCTGCGGGCGGGCGCGCGGAATCCAATTGAGTAAGTCATGCAATCATCTCCCAGCGCAACGCCGTTGTGCGCGATGCGCGGGGGGACATAGAGCATGTCACCGGGTTCGAGAATCCATTCGTCTGTCGCCTCGAATTCTGCGAGCAAACGCAAATCGTCATGCGGCAGCAGCGGCGTTTCCGCGTCGCATAGCGCACCGACTTGCCAGCGCCGCCTCCCCAACCCTTGGATCAGGAACACGTCATATTGGTCAAAATGCGCGCCTACGCCGCCGCCGTCAGTTGCATAACTCACCATCACATCATCGATCCGCCAGTTGGGGATGAAGCGGAACGGCGCGATCAGCGCCGCAACTTCGGGCACATGAGTGTCTACCGCTTGCACAAGCAGCGTCCACGGCGCTTTGCCAAGCTTGCTGAAGCGCTTTTCGGGAACCGGGCCATGCTCGACTTTTAACCGGTCATCAGCCTGCATGATCAGGCGCGATTCGACCTCATCTTCGCAAGCAAGTCCTGCAAGTTCACCGGGTTCAAGCGGATTGCGCCACGCCGCCCAAGGATTTCTTATCAGCAGCGGCTTCTTCTGCCAATAATCACGCAGGAAGCCGCCAACATCAAAATTGGTGAAGTGCATTGCCTCAATCAAAGATTGCGCCCCACCGCCGCTTGATCCGGTCTTTCCAGAAGCCACGGTGATACGCGTCGGAGGCGAGGAGCGGCATGACTGAACCGGCTTCGGCAAAGACCATCTGTTCGATGCCGGTGTTGACCTTACCCCAGCTTGCGGCCTCTTGCAGGGTGGAGGAGGAACACGCGCCGTCGCGCACGTCGGCGACTGTGATTTGCACGGCGTATTTGTGCACTTGCACATCATCATGGCCGAGGATTTCGGCGCAGACGACGGTATCCTGAATGAAGTTTTTGGGCACGCCGCCACCGATCATCAGGAGGCCGGTTGTGCCCGCCTTGATTTTGATATCGGTCAGTTCACGGAAGTCGGCGATGGCATCAAGCACCATATAGGGCTTGCCTTCCTTCGCGCGGTCAACCTGATGCTTGACGAGGCCAAAGCCTGCCGAGCTATCGACAAACGCGGGGCAGAAAATCGGCACGTCATGTTCATAGGCGAGCTTGACGAGGCTGTTGTCCTTTTTGCCATGCTCAACCAGATATTTGCCCATTTCGCGGATGAAAGCGCGGCTTGAGTAAGGGCGCGGCTCAAGGCTGTTGGCGATTTCGAGGATCGTATGATCACAGTCCTGCAATTGCTCTTCATCGATGTAGGTGTCGTAAATACGATCAATATAGAGCGAACGCAGCGTATTATCATCTGGCACTTCAAGCGCCTGATAATGTTTGTGGCCAAGCCCTTCGAAGAAATCCATGTCCACAATCGTTGCGCCGGTGGCGACGATGCCATCGATCATGTTGTTGCGGAGCAATTCCGCATAGAGATCCATGCAGCCGCCCGCGCTGGTGCTGCCCGCGATCACGAGGAAGATCGAGCAATCCTTGTCCTGCAACATCTGATTATAGATGTTCGTCGCGCGGCCAAGATCACGGCTGGTGAAGCTCATCTTGCTCATCCCGTCGATGATCGGGCGCGCGTCGAAGCTTTTGATGTCGATATGTTCGACAGTGGTGGAGAGTAGTTCGGCCTTGCGCTGGGCGTTGGCCCGAGAATCAGTTGAGGGGGTGATCATGGGTGGTACTCCGTGAATTTGAACGTCATTCCCGCGCAGGCGGGAATCCATCTTCCAATGCAGCCGACAATTGCGACGGTAAGAGATGGATTCCCGCCTACGCGGGAATGACGATATTAAAT
>JAYTMV010000010.1:0-5193 GCA_043728175.1 Sphingomonadales bacterium | reverse complement strand
CATTGACACCGTTGACGCGCTTGCGCCGGGTTTCAAGGCGTCAATCCTTGGCAAGATGATCCTCAGCCCCAAGGGGCTTGAGCGCAAATTTGGGCTGGTCGGCGGCGATATCATGCACGGCAATATGTCGCTTGATCAGCTTTGGTCAGCACGGCCAATGCTTGGCCACGGCGCCTACCGTGGGCCTATCAAAGGGCTGTATATGTGCGGCGCAGGCACGCATCCTGGCGGCGGCGTCACCGGAGCACCGGGGCACAACGCCGCACAGGAAATCCTTGCGGATCGCAGTTTCGTTGGGCGGATGTTGCGTCGGGCGTAAGCCGTTAAAACTTCTGCCCGACCTTGATCCCGAAAATCTGCGGTTTGATCGGGAAATTGCGCGCCCCGCCGCCGCAGATATTGGGTGTGCAAACAGTATTGATCGTCAGGATTCCGCGTTTGTCAAAGGCATTCTGGATGAAGGCTTCAACCGAGAAATCACCGAATTTTGTACCAGCAGAAAAGTCGAAGGTCGTGAAACCTTTCGTCGGACCCAGTAAGCCAGCTTCCCGCACCGTTAATTGAGACGTGGTTCCGCCTTGGTAGAACGCAACGGCCTGAATAAAGCTTTTTTGCTTGCCAGCCTCAAATTCATAACGAGCACTAAGGTTGCCCTTGAATTTAGGTTGTACCGGCAGCCGGGTGCCTCGCGGGGCGGCTGGCGGTACGCCGGGCACAATAACGACATTGCCAGTGGCATCGACTTGGCCAAAATCTGTGGTTAGCTTGGCATCAATATAAGTACCTGATCCTGAGAGAGTCAGGCCATCAATAATCCTGAAACTGAAATCAGCTTCGGCACCGTAAATTCTGGCATTGCCCGCGTTGTAAATATTGGTGACACCAGCAGACCCAACCGGACTGAGGCCGAATTGCAGATCATTGAACTCTTCATAAAAAAGTGCGCCATTAATTCGCAGGCGGCGGTCAAGCCATGTCGTTTTGAAGCCAAATTCATAATTGTCGAGCGTATCGGCCTTGTACGGAAGAATGCCAGGGCGGCGGTTGGTGCCGCCTGGACGGAAGCCCGTCGAATACGTCACATAAACCAGTTTTTGACTGTCAAGTTTGTAGGTGAGATTGACCTTATGCGTTTCGCCAGTTTCTTCTTGAAGCCGATCAAAATTGTTGCAGGGCCGATCAGTTTGTGTGGTTGGTAGGCAGATCGGTGCCAGTGCATTGCTGCGGAACCCCGAAAAACCAAACAATGTGTTCTTGACCTTAAATCCGCGAATACCAGCGGTCAGGATCAGCTTTTCGGTGATGTCAAAGCTTGCCTCACCAAAAACGGCATAATCGCGATCAATGCGCTTGGCGCGCGTGAGGAAAATATTGTCAACGGTGCCGGGCACTATGAACGGCCCGTTGGTCGCGCCACCAAGCCCTGGAATAATGTAATCTGCACTGACATTATCTCGTTGACGCTGTTGGAAGCCACCGAAGGTAACGCGGAAACGTTTGTCGGCGGGGGAATTGAGGCGAAGCTCATTGCTAAGCTTGGTATAGCGGTCACGCAAAAACTGGGTCTGGGTTGGATCAAGGAAGCCTGTCGCAGTTGTAAAATTGGTATAATAACTTCCCAGCAACTGATCATAAGCCACTGTATAATAGGAATAGTCCTGCAAATTATCGACCTTGCGGCCGAAATAGCCCCCGGCATAAGTGATATCCCAATCGCCAATCTTCCCCTCAATCGTCAGGGCCGCCTGATAGAAGCGATCCTTATTGCTTGACGGTGTGAAATCGGTAACCTGAAGATCGCCGACGCGTGGATCGAACAGGAAGCCGCCTTCTGTTTCCAAGCGCTGATAAATCAACGACGGCGTCACCGTCCAATTATCATCGAGGTCAATCCCAAGCGCGATACGCCCACCATACGCTTCAACATTGTTGAAATTTTTCTCAACAAGTGTGCTGTTATTGACGGTTAAGTTGGTGGTTGGGTCAAGATCGCCGAGCTGAAAGGTCCGCGTTGCGGCGACATTATCTATATAGCCGCCGTCACGTCTGTAAAAACCAACAACGCGCACTGCTGCACGGTCTGAAAGTGGGATGTTGAGGAAGCCCTCGGCCAATCCACCAGCCTCACCAGCTTTGAATTTGTTGAGTTGGAGATCATATCCAGCCGAAAATTTGCTCGGATCAGGTTTATTGGTGATGACGCGGAGTGTGCCCGAGAGTGAACTTGCACCAAACAAAGTGCCCTGCGGCCCCGAAAGCGCCTCAACGCGGGCGATGTCATAAATGTGAGATCGACCGATCCTGCAATCGTGGTCAGCGGAATTTCGTCCACATAAAGTCCGCTGGTTGGCAACGACCCCGTGCGAAGCCCATCACCGCCACTGGTTACACCGCGAAAGAATATCTGGCTCTGACCAGGGCCGAAAGACTGAAAGCTTACGCTCGGTAGCAATTTGGCATAGTCATCAAAGGCCGCGACCTGATTTTGAGCGAGTTTCTCAGTGTTAAACGCCTGAATGCTGATCGGCACATTTTGCAGGCTTTCCGAACGCTTGGTCGCGGTGACGATAATCTCGGTCGAGTCCGCTTCTTCGGCTGGCGCTGTTTCCTGAGCCAGCGCTGGCGCTGCGGTGAGCAGCGTTGAAGCAAGCAGCGTTGAAGCAAGCAGCGTAGCTATCGCGGTACGTCTTCCCGAATTGGCTGCACACCGATTATCATTTGCCTGATCGCGCATCAAAAACCCCTTTATTGATTATTTGTGACAGGTTTGGGCTGTTGGAGGACTCGGGTCAATCTTGCGCAACGCAGCATGTGTCATTTTATGACAGCCTATGGCAGATTTACCACAGCAACGCCGCCGTTCCATTCAACCCCTATTCACCAGCCTGACAGCAGAATACACTCATTATATCGCGGATTGCTAAAGATTGATTCGTACAATGAAAGGCCATTTCCATGTCGCGGACTAAAACTTTTGCTCGGCTGATAATGCCACTGGCGTTGCTCTCGGTTGCCGCCTGCGCGACCCCGTTCAAAGCGAAGGTCAACCGCTTTCAAGCGATGCCAGCGCCGCAGGGTCAGAGCTTTGTGATCAAACCAGCCGACCCGAAGCGTGAGGGCAGCCTTGAATTCGCGCAATATGCCTCGCTCGTCAGCAGCAAAATGACACAAATTGGCTATCAAGCTGCGCCGAGTGCCGATGCAGCAAGCCTGATCGTCACGCTTGATTATGCAATTGATGGCGGGCGTGAGAAGATCCGCTCTTATCCAAGCACCGGGTTTGGTTTTGGCCGATTTGGTGGATACAGCCGTTTTGGCGGTTATAATCGCTTCGGCGGGTTTGGACGGAGTCGGTTCGTTTACGGTTTCAACGATCCTTTCCTGTTCGGCGGGGGCTTCGATGAAATAGAGAGCTACACCGTTTATAACAGCGGCTTGAACGTCAATATTTCACGCAAGGCCGATGGTCAGCGCGTGTTTGAGGGCAAGGCTGATGCCATGTCGCTCAACAATAATTTGACCTATCTGGTGCCCAACTTGGTCGAGGCGATGTTCACTGGCTTCCCCGGCAATTCGGGTGAAACAGTCAAGATCACGGTTGCGCCGCCGAGCAAACGCTAGCGCGGCCTAGCCTTCGAGCAAGCGCATCAGTGCGATGACGTCATGATCAATCTCTGAATCGCTCGCGCGCAGTTTCTCAATCTGCCGAACCGCGTGAATAACGGTGGTGTGATCACGCCCGCCAAAACGCCGTCCGATTTCTGGGAGCGATCGCGGCGTCAACTGCTTGGCGAGATACATCGCAATCTGGCGCGGGCGGGCAACTTCACGCGCGCGGCGGGCTGAAACCATTTCAGCGTGGCGAATATGAAAATGCTCCGACACGCGTTTCTGGATTTCATCGATGGTAATCCGCCTGCGGCTGGCACGGAACATTTCACCAAGCACGTCTTCGGCAAATTCAACCGTGATTGGCCGATTGCCAAGTGCTGCATAGGCCGCAAGACGGTTAAGCGCGCCCTCAAGCTCACGCACATTGGTGGCAATGCGTGCAGCGAGCAAATCAATGACGTTATCGCTGATCACCACATTTCCAAGCGCTGCAACCTTCGCGGCGAGGATCGCGCGGCGCAGCGGATATTCGGGCGGCTGAATGTCGGTCACCAGCCCTTGCGTCAATCGTGACAGAATACGCCCCTCAACGCCGTCAAGCGCGTGCGGGCTGCGGTCGGCACTAATCGCGAGCCGCTTACCATTGGTCATCAGTTCATCAACAGTATGGAGGAATTCCTCTTGCGTTGATTCCTTGCCAGCGATGAACTGCACATCGTCGATCATGAGCAGATCAACCGAGCGCAACCGTAGCTTGAATGCCATAGTATCGCGCGCGCGCATCGCGGTCACAAAATCAAACATAAACCGCTCAGCTGACATATAAACGATGTTAGCCGACGGGTTAAGCTGCTGAAATTGGTGGCCAATGGCATGGAGCAGATGCGTTTTGCCCTGGCCAGTCTGCGCATGAATATAAAGCGGGTTAATCCGCATCGGGCCGCCGGCTGCAAAATTCTGCGCAGCGTTTGCGGCAATTGCGTTAGATGGGCCAGTGATGAAGTTGGCGAAGGTTAGACGGGGATCAAAGCTGAACTGATCAGCCGATTTTGGCGCAACTGGCGCAACCGTAGCGGCGGGTGCCTCATACCGTGCGGCGTCATGATCAGCACTGGCCTCAATCCGGATGCTACGTACAGACGGCGTAACCGCGCGCCATGCTTGCAGCAGTCGTTCGCCGTGGTGTGAGCGAACCCAGCTCGCCATAAATTCGGACGGCAGCGCGAGCCGGACCGCATTATCTTCATGACATAAGCCGATAAACTTCACTGGTTTCAACCAATGATCAAAGCTTCGCACGCCAATGCTTTTACGCAATGTTTCGCGAACCGATTGCCAATCACTTTCAATGCCAACGGTATGCGCTTGCACAGACGGTTCTTCAGGGGGCATCGAATTCGACATAACGTGTAAAATCTTCCCCCCATACTACTCAATCAGCACGCCAAATCGCGGTCAATCACCCAAACACAAAAACCCCTACGTGCTGCTATGCAGCTCCGCTATGTGGCGACAGTCCGATGATGGGCCGCAGATCGATTCGCCTGCTGCTCTCCTCACTTTGTAGGGGGGTGTTGGGCA
>JAYTMV010000009.1:0-3607 GCA_043728175.1 Sphingomonadales bacterium | reverse complement strand
CAGGAAATGCAGGCCAAGCTGCTGCGTGAAGCCGAAGAGGCGCGGATGCAGTCGCAAGAAGAAGCGCGCCGCCGCGAAGATCGTCAAAAGAACGAACTGAGCGAAGACGAAAAACGTCGCGTCGAGGATAACCGCAAGGCCGAAGAGGCTGCGGCTGAACTTGCCAAGGTTGAAGCTGAAAATGCCGCGCGCCGCGCCGAAGCGCCCGAAGTTGTGGCTGTAGCACCCGTCGTTGTCGCTGATGATGAGGAACGCAATTTCCGTCGCGCGCCTGCCGGGGCGCCAGCGGCGCCGCGTCGTCCAGAGCCTGCGCGGCCGTCGCGTGGTCGCGGTGTTGATGATCGCCGCCAATCGGGCAAGCTAACGGTCACCAAAGCGCTAGATGACGGCGAAGGCGCGCGCGCGCGTTCGCTTGCCGCGCTCAAGCGTGCGCGTGAAAAGGAAAAGCGCAGCCACATGCAAAGCGGCCCCGCCGCGAAACAGTTTCGTGACGTCAATGTACCTGAATCGATTACGGTTCAGGAATTGGCCAACCGTATGGCGGAGCGCGGCTCCGATCTTATCAAGGCATTGTTCAAGATGGGTCAGCCATCGGCAATGGGTGATACGATCGATCAGGATACGGCTGAACTGCTCGTCACTGAATTTGGCCATAACATCAATCGCGTGTCCGATGCCGATGTTGATATTGCGCATGATGAGGACGTTGATGCGGCCGAAACGCTCCAGCCGCGTCCGCCAGTTGTCACGATCATGGGCCATGTCGATCACGGCAAAACATCACTGCTTGATGTCCTGCGCGGCACTGACGTTGTAAAGGGCGAAGCGGGCGGCATCACGCAGCATATCGGCGCGTATCAGGTGACGATGAAGGATAAATCGCAGATTACCTTCCTCGATACGCCGGGCCATGAGGCTTTTAGCGAAATGCGTCAGCGCGGCGCGAACGTGACTGATATTGTCGTGATCGTCGTCGCCGCCGATGATGGGCCGAAGCCACAAACGGTTGAAGCCATCAACCACGTCAAGGCGGCTGGCGTCCCGATGATCATCGCGATTACCAAGGCCGACAAGCATGAAGCAAACCCGCAGAAGGTGCGTGAACAGCTTCTCCAATATGATGTCGTGGTTGAATCGCTTTCGGGTGATGTTCAGGAAGTCGTGGTTTCGGCGACAGCCAAAACCGGGCTTGATGAATTGATTGAGAAGATCCAGCTTCAGGCCGAGCTTTCCGAATTTAAGGCCAACCCTGATCGCGCGGCTGAGGGCAAGGTGATTGAGGCCAAGCTTGATAAGGGCAGGGGGCCAGTGGCCACCGTTCTCGTTCAGCGTGGTACGCTCAAAACGGGCGATATCCTCGTTGTTGGTTCGGAAAGCGGTCGCGTCCGCGCGATGGTTGATGATAAAGGCCGACAGGTAAAGACCGCTGGCCCGTCAGTCCCGGTCGAAGTGCTTGGGCTTTCAGGTGTTCCGTCAGCAGGCGATACGCTGACCGTGGTTGATAGCGAGGCGCGTGCACGCGAAGTCGCGGCGTATCGCGGCAATCTTGCCACTGCCAAGCGGACGGGCACTGGCCCGGCAAGCCTTGAATCGATGTTCTCAGCGCTCAAGGAAAAGCAGGCCGAGGAATATCCGCTGGTCGTTAAGGGCGATGTGCAGGGTTCAGTCGAAGCAATTGTCAGTTCGCTCAACAAGATATCGAACGATGATATCAAGGTGCGCGTGCTTCATGCGGGCGTTGGCGGCATCACTGAAAGCGATGTGACGCTGGCGGGCGCAAGCGGCGCACCGATCATCGGTTTCAACGTTCGTGCCAATAGCAAGGCCCGCGAAATCGCCGAACGTCAGAAGGTTGCGCTCAAATATTATGACGTGATCTATGATCTGCTTGACGAAATCCGCGCCGGAATGGCGGGGCAGCTTGGCCCCGAATATTTCGAAACCGTGGTTGGCCGCGCCGAAATCCGCGAAGTCTTCCCCGCTGGCAAACACGGCAAGGCGGCGGGTCTGCTCGTCACCGAAGGCTATATCAGGAAGGCGCTCCGCGCGCGTGTTACGCGTGATGATGTCATCATTTACAACGGCTCAATTAGCAACCTGCGCCGCTTCAAGGATGATGTGGCCGAAGTCCGTGCAGGCCTTGAATGCGGTGTAACGCTTGAAGCTACGACCGATATCAAGAAGGGCGATTTCCTTGAAACGTTCGAAGTCGAAGAGCGCGAACGAGTGATTTGACGCGAGTTCCCTCTCTCCTCGCGATGAGGAGAGAGGTCATCTACAAATAAGTCATTTTTCTTAATATCAAAATATTACGCACCGTCATAGGTTAATTTAGCTTCTCTAGAGACTAATTTCACATCTTTGACTAAAGACCTAAATTCTGCCGAATGAATATTGCATCCATCGTCGATCCACGACCTACCATTGTCAACAAAATCATTCCCGTCCACCATGTGAAAGGATCTTATCAATTCAACCAACTTCTTAGCGGCTAGAGCATATTCACCATTTTTATAATCACGATGGATTTTTTTAGCCATTTGACCTCGCTCATAAGTCCAAGTTAAAGCGCCGATGCCCACTAAACCGGTCACTGTAGCCCCAACTGTGGCATGTACTCCGTATGTTTTTACCGCAACTACCGCACTTTTTGCTACTGCCGCCCCAGCTCCTTTTGCAGCGATTGCTTTTGCGGCAATTATTCCGCCCTTGATCAAAAAGGGTATAATCAATGGAAATGGCATAAAAGACTCCACTATAGTACGAATCAAAGTATTCGTATAATAACTAAGATCAGCTCGAAGGTGCAATTAGTCAATGTCAAATTCCACCACCCCTGAAACCCGCTCAGTCCGCACTTTGCGTGTGGGTGAGCAGGTGCGCCATGTGCTGTCCGACATCCTTGCACGCGGCGATGTTCATGATGAGCTGCTCGACACGCATCCGGTGTCGGTGACTGAAGTGCGGATGTCGCCTGATCTGCGCCACGCGACGGTGTTTGTGAAGCCGCTGCTCGGCGCGAATGAGGCGGCGGTGATCAAGGCGCTCCGCACCAACACCGCCTATCTCCAACGTGAAGTCGCCGCGCGCGTTCAGCAGAAATACGCGGCAAAGCTCAAATTTCTGGCCGATGAAAGCTTTGATGAAGGCACGCATATCGATACGCTGCTCCGCGCGCCAAAGGTCGCGCAGGATTTGGCTGAGGATTGACAGGGGGCGGGATAAGACGCATCTTACTCGAATGAATTCAGTCACTCGCCTTTCTTCGCGCGGACAAGTCGTCATTCCAAAGGATGTGCGCGATGCGCTCGGTTGGCCTGAAGGGCAGGAGTTGCGCGTGATACGTTCCGGCGGTCGCGCAATATTGGAACCGTCGCAACCGGAACGCGCACGGATTTCCTATGAGGAATTTCGCCTACGGGTGCCTAAATACGAAGGTTCACCAGTTTCTGTTGACGATATGACGAGCAAGATCGGCGACCTGTATCGCGATTGGGAAGTATGACGCTAGAGCCTGATGACATGACATTGATCCACCGTGATTGGTCTTGGCAGTTCGCCGACGAGGAACGGTGCGCAGGCCGGGCTGGTTGCCCGGACAAGCGAC
>JAYTMV010000008.1:0-1614 GCA_043728175.1 Sphingomonadales bacterium | reverse complement strand
CGTCATAACCCATAAACTGCGATTAACAGCACAGTTTTTAACTGATTTGACAGCATTAACGATACTTGCCCTACCGCTCAGGAACGCCTAGCACTGCGCTCATGGCCGATGCTATGCCCCGTCTGAGTGATCAGTTTGGCCGTCACATCAGCTATGTGCGGCTTTCGCTGACTGATCGCTGCGACATGCGGTGCCGTTACTGCATGGCCGAAGATATGGTGTTTTTGCCACGCGCGGAGATACTTTCGCTTGAAGAAATTTTCACACTGGCTGCGAAATTTGTTGATCGCGGGGTAAAACGAATCCGGCTGACGGGAGGCGAACCACTCGCGCGGCGCGGCGCGGTTGATGTTGCGACAAAGATCGGAACACTGCTTGGGCACGGCCTTGACGAACTTACGCTGACAACCAACGCGACGCGGCTTGCCGAATATGCGGACGGCCTGCGCAGCGCTGGGATCAAGCGGATCAATATCAGTCTTGATACGCGTGACCCCGATAAGTTTCGCCACATCACCCGAACGGGCGATCTGGCGCGCGTCCTTGGCGGGATAGCGGCGGCCAAGGCGGCTGGTTTTGCGATTAAGATTAACATGGTTGCGCTGAAAGGCATCAATGATGATGAGATCGCGCCGATGCTTGCGTGGTGCGCTGAAGAGGAATTTGACCTGTCGCTGATCGAGACAATGCCGCTTGGGATGATCGATGACGACCGCGTTGATCGCTTTCTGCCGCTTACCGATGTGAAAGCCGCACTTGATACGCAATTTTCGCTGATTCCAGCGACCTATAAAACCGGCGGCCCCGCGCGCTATTGGTCAATTGGCGGCACGGACAGCAAATTGGGCTTAATCTCCCCGCTGACACGCAATTTCTGTGAAGGGTGTAATCGCATTCGGGTTTCTGCTTCGGGGCAGCTTTATATGTGTCTTGGCCATGATGACCATGTTGACCTGCGCGCGGCCTTGCGCAGCGGCGATCCAGATGCAGTGGACGTGGCGGTTGATCGTGCGCTGCGGATCAAGCCCCGCGCACATGATTTTCACCTCGAAACGCCGGCGACACAGCGGCACATGAATGTGACTGGCGGATGAGCGGCGAGCCACGGCGGGCATTGCTCGCCTCGCCGACAGAAGACGCGCAGGCAGCGGCGCGCAAGCTCCATGAGCGAAAGGATTGGGTCAGCCTTGCCGAGGCGGATATGGTTGTGGCCCTCGGCGGCGATGGGTTTATGCTCCAAGTGCTGCATTCAATGCTTGAGACGCGGCGGATACTCCCAGTGTTCGGGATGAACCTTGGGACGGTCGGCTTCTTGATGAATGAGTGGCAGGAAAAGGGGCTTGATGCGCGCATCAATCGCGCGAAACGTTTTAGCGTGTTTCCACTGCGGATGGATGCTGAAACTGTGGGCGGCCAGCATATCTCGCTGCCTGCGATCAATGAAGTCTCGCTGCTGCGCGAAACGCGGCAAACGGCTAAGCTTGAGATCGTGCTAAATGACCGGGTGGTAATGCCTGAACTCGTGTGTGACGGCGTTCTGGTGTCAACGCCTGCGGGGTCGACCGCGTATAATCTGTCGGCGCAGGGGCCAATTTTGCCGCTCGATTCGCGGCT
>JAYTMV010000007.1:0-1988 GCA_043728175.1 Sphingomonadales bacterium | reverse complement strand
GCCATCGCCCGAGGAGAAAAAGCGGTAGTTCATATCGGGCTGCCCTGAATCGAGCGCCGTCCAGCCGACCACCTTGCCATAGAAATCGGCGGCGGCATCTGCGTCGGACGTCAGCAGTTCATACCAGATGAAATCACCATGAGCGTTTGCCATGCTTATTCTCCCTCGCGGATTTGACGAGTTCACCGTTACGCAGTCCGCATGGATATCAAATTGCGTCAGGCAAAAATAGCATTCTTTCAAGCATTCCCTATGACCATCTTGCGTCAACTGCGCGGGAAGCCCTATGGGATCGCTTCACGCTAACGGAAACAACCGCTCATGACTGACATTCCCAATATCCAGCCCGACAGCCGCACCGCGACGGTGCTTGAAGCGCCTGATCAGATGATCGGCGTGCGCGAGGCGTTCGGGATTGATTCGGACATGATGGTGCCCAAATTCAGCGAAGCCGATGAACGCGTTCCCGATTTTGACGCGAATTATGTGTTCGACCCTGATACCACGCTCGCGATTTGCGCTGGCTTTGCCCACAATCGCCGGGTGATGGTGCAGGGCTATCACGGCACCGGAAAATCAACGCATATTGAACAAGTTGCCGCGCGGCTCAACTGGCCGTGCATCCGCATCAACCTTGACGCGCATATCAGCCGGATTGACCTCATCGGGCGCGATGCCATTGTGCTTCGTGACGGCGTTCAGATCACAGAATTCCGCGAAGGCTTGCTCCCTTGGGCGCTACAAACCCCGACGGCACTTGTGTTTGACGAATATGATGCGGGGCGGCCCGACGTGATGTTCGTAATCCAGCGGGTACTTGAAACTGAGGGCAAGTTAACGCTACTCGATCAAAACCGCGTGATCCGGCCAAATCCGTTCTTCCGCTTGTTCGCCACCGCCAACACTGTTGGTCTGGGCGATACCAGCGGGCTGTATCACGGGACGCAGCAGATCAACCAAGGCCAGATGGATAGGTGGAACATCGTCGTTGGCCTCAATTATCTGCCCGCCCAAGTTGAGGCAGAGATCGTCCTCGCCAAAGCAAGCGGCAGCGATGCCGCTGCCGTCGCGAACATGGTCAAGGTCGCTGACCTCACCCGGCAAGGCTTTATGAACGGCGACATCTCGACTGTAATGAGCCCACGCACCGTAATCACTTGGGCGCAAAACACCGCGATTTTCAAAGACGTTGGTTTCGCCTTCCGCCTAAGCTTCCTCAACAAATGCGACGAGCAGGAACGCGCGATGGTCGCTGAATATTACCAGCGGGTGTTTGGCAAGGATTTGCCCGAGAGCGTGGTGGGGAAGGGGTAGCCCTCACCCCTTGATCGTCACGATCCCGACCGCACCCTGCTTGGTGCTTGGGTTTGATGCGTTTGCTTTCGGGCCTTTGTCAGCTTTGGGTTTGCGGGTTTCTTTGCTCGATTTTTTCTGTGATTTTGCCATGAAATTTTCCTTTTTTATGTCCTGCTTACATAAAGCTTAGCGCAGTTTGGACTGCGGGCGCAGTGAATTCGTGTAGTGCGGCTTACCCTGCCACCTTCACGACCAAGCCGTTGACCTCACCGCCGTTGAAGGCGTCGGTATGGATGTTGAGGACAACGGTACCTTTTTCAAGCGCGGCGACGAAGGCTTCAAAGCTGATGCTTTGCGCGAGCGGGGCAACCGCCTTGGCATAATCAAGCACCCCGGTGCGGACGCGAAAGCCGTCGCGCGTGGTCTTGTAACTTGGCCCGTAAGGCAGCGGGAAGGCGAGTTCGGAACTGTTTGCATCGGAAAGGTTTCCGCTGGCATATTGGTGAAGGTGGATTGGGCCAATGGGTGCCTTCACCAACTTATCCCAGAGCGAGTCGACCGACAGGCCGACAACATTGAGGCGGATCGCGACCGTTTTCTTGGCGGTATCAACGCTAATCCGGGCATTCGCACGCGCTGAAGAACCTGTGCTGATCGTTGGTGATTGGCCGTTCAAATCAGCGCGATATTCA
>JAYTMV010000006.1:0-4682 GCA_043728175.1 Sphingomonadales bacterium | reverse complement strand
CACTGGCAAATGAAGGAAGGGCATGAGTGTTTCGACATCGCCGTGCGCCGCGATCAGGCGTTCGGTCATGTCGCCGGGATGGCTTGTCATGTAGCGAATACGCAGTAACCCCGGTAACTGGTCAAGCGCGCGAATCAGATGATCAAGACCCTTGTCACCATCCGTCCAAGCATTAACATTCTGGCCGAGCAAAGTGATTTCTTTTGCGCCGCCGTCGATCAAAACGCGCGCCTCATCCATGATGGCATCAAATCCGCGCGAGATTTCAGCGCCGCGCGTGTATGGCACCACGCAGTAAGTGCAGAATTTATCGCAGCCTTCTTGAACTGTGAGGAACGCAGTTGCCCCGACTTTGCGGCGCGTCGGGAGCGCTGAAAATTTGGTAAGGCCCGGCAGATCAAGATCAACCGCGCGCTTGCCGCCCGTGACGGTGGCGATCATCCCCGGCAGTTGATGATAGGCCTGCGGGCCGACAACAATATCAACACTTGGCGCGCGGCGCGGGATTTCAGCACCCTCGGCCTGCGCGATGCAGCCAGCAACCGCGATCATCGGCCGCGTGCCATCCTCACGCTTTAATCGGCCAATATCAGAATAGACTCTATCAACGGCCTTCTCGCGGATGTGACAGGTGTTGAGAACAACAAGATCGGCGTCAGCTTCAACTGCCTGCGTCATGCCCTCGCCCTCAAGCAGTTCGCCCATGCGTTCGCCGTCATAGACGTTCATTTGGCAACCAAAGGATTTGACGTGATATGTTTTGGGGGTTTGGCGAGTCATCACCCCGTCTTACTCAAGCCCAAGCCGCGCGGCAATCGCATCGCGGGCATGGGTGGTAATTGCTTTGCGATCACCGAGCAGCGAAATATCAATCGGCTCCATAAAGTGTAACGTGACCACGATTGGCTTGCTGCGCGCCATCAGGCGCAGCGCGTTTACGCCGACGCTTTCATCGTCTGTCCACGCAATTTCGGCTGCTTCGTGGCCATAATCAATGGCAACGGGCTGGATCGCGATCCCCTCAGGCGGCGGGGCAACGGCTGCCAGCAAAGAGGATCGGAATGGCAGCAGCACGAGGCCGTCAGCGGTGGTGCCCTCGGGGAACAGCGTAAGCGGCTGACGCGTTTGGAGCGCGGCCTTCATCGCGACGGCTTGCGCGCCGACATCAAGCCGCTGATCACGCGCGACATAGACTGAATTATTGAGCGTCGCCATCCAGCCAAGCACTGGCCAAGGTGCCATATCGGCTCTTGCGACAAAGGCGCTACCGGTTTCACCAGCAAGCAGCAAAATATCGATCCAACTAATATGGTTTGCAACAAACAGCACGTCGCTGCGGCGTGGCTGCCCGTTGATTTCCACCCTAACGCCGGTAATTAGGCGCGAAGCCTTAGTGAAGATGCGCGGCCACGGCGAGCGGAGACCAAACATCCGCCAAACCCCATGTGGGGGAAGAATCGCAAGAAACGTGAGCGCGATAAGCAGCACCCGCGCCGCTGCGCGCGGATGGACGCGATCAGGCTTTGCGATCGAGTGAGACGCCATAAAGTTCCATCCGGTGATCGACCAAACGGAAGCCCAGTTTTTCGGCAATTTGTTTCTGAAGGGCTTCAAGCTCAGGATCGACGAACTCAATCACCTTGCCGGTTTCGACATCAATCAAATGATCATGATGCGCTTCGGGGGCAGCCTCATACCGTGCACGGCCATCGCCGAAATCATGGCGGTCAAGAATGCCGGCCTCTTCAAACAGGCGAACGGTGCGGTAGACGGTGGCGATCGAAATCCCCGGATCGATTGCCGACGAACGCGTATGAAGCGTTTCCACGTCGGGATGATCGTCAGCCTCGGAGAGCACACGCGCAATCACGCGACGCTGCTCAGTGATCCGCAGGCCCTTTTCGGCACAGAGTGCCTCAATATCAATTGATCGGGTCATCGGTCTGGCTGGAATATAAAGGTCATAACAACTCTTTTAGCCGCATAGGCAGGCAAATCAATCGCCCGCCTATGCTTAGCCAAAGTTTCGTAGCGCGAAACTTACTTACGCTTGCCGCGCTTGGTGCCGAGGCCAATCTTGACCGCGAGCGAACGACGCTGCTCCGCATAGTTAGGCGCAACCATCGGATAATCGGCAGGTAAGCCCCACTTCGCGCGGTAATCATCAGGCGTCATGCCGTAATGCGTCATCAAATGGCGCTTGAGCATCTTAAGCTTTTTCCCATCATCAAGACAGACGATGTAATCGGGCTTGATTGAGGCGCGGATTGATACCGCTGGCTCAAGCTTGACTTCGGGCACTGGCGCTGGGCCACCCAGGCTGACGAGTGCACCATGCACATTCTGGATAAGGTGTGGGATGTCAGATACAGCCACACTGTTATTGCTGACATGTGCTGCGACGATATCTGCGGTTAGGGTAATAAAGGTTTCTTGTAGATCGTTTGCATCGGTCATTTCTTGCTGCCCTTGCTGGTTAAGACGTCGGTTTTATACCAATCATCTTTTGCTATTTATTGGTTATTTGCGACGGTAAGAGTTCGCTAATCCTGTCAAGATTAAATTTCAATATAAAAATTTCTTACCCGATCTGCTTACTCAAAGTGATAGCGTCGGTTTGGCGGCCCAATGCGCCGCGATAATAATTTAACCTGACCCCTACCTGTTCAAATCCAGCGTTCTTATAGAAAGAAAGTGCCGGATTATCGGCACGCACTTCAAGATGAATGACGTTTATCTGCATTGCCGCGCATTCGGCAAGCATGTGCTTGATCAAGGCCTTACCAATATCACGTCCTTGAAAAAAAGGTCGGGTTGCAATCAACAAAAGCTCTGCTTCACCTGCAAATGAGCGAGTTAGGGAAAATGCCGCAGGATGTTCGCCAACACTGGCCAGTAGCAACCAGCTTCCTGGCAGGCTTAACATCGACTCGCACTGGGCTGCTGACCAAGCTTCGCCGTATTTTGGATCAAACGACTCGCTCATGATTGTCATGACAGCGGCCAGATCGTTCACGTCGGCGCGTTTGATCTCATAGGGCGCGTTAGCGTTCATATCACCCCGCCATCGGCTTTGCATCGGGGGCTCTGCCGTAAACCGGCGTAGGCGGGAGCGTCATCGCCTCGGGCGGTAACAGCCTGACATTTGCTGCCCGCGCCTCAGCGGGAAAATATATACCATAGCCCCGCGCCGCGATCAGCCGCGCGGCACCTTCACCAACCACCATTTCGGCGCGCATCGCTTTGCCGGCACTCTCAGGATCAAGCGAAGCGAAGCCGCTCTCTGCGCGAAACGGGTTCTGACGGTAGTGCTGCACCAGCAGTTCACCGTGCCCCCCTTCTGCTGCGACGACAAATTCATCAGCAGGGCACTGTGCCGCAAGCAGCGCAAGCGAAGGCACACCAGTTACAGGCACACCCCAGCCCAGCCCAAGCGCACGCGCGGCGGCGATACCAATCCTAACCCCGGTAAAGCTACCGGGGCCACAGCCGACGATGATCCTGTCTGCCCGCCCGCCACCGGGCAGTTCAGCAATCCAAGGGATTAACCGCTCAGCATGGCCGCGCCCGACATTTTCGTGGCGCTCAGCGATAATTTGCGTCGCCTCAAGCAGCGCGATCGAACAGGCATTTCCCGCTGTTTCAATCGCAAGCGTAAGCATCGGCGCTTGATATCAAGCGATGCTGTTGAAGCGGTCAAACGCAGGGCGCGGCAAACGCGGCAATATGCCCGCCGGATCAGCAACGCCGAGTGTTGCAATAAAGTTTGATTTGACCGTTGTTCCGGCAAAAAATGCCTCATCAACAGCGGCATTATTGAATCCTGACATCGGGCCAACGCCGAGACCAAGCGCACGTGCCGCAAGGATCATATAACCACCCTGAAGCGTTGCGTTCCGAAACGCCGTCGTCTGGGCTAGCTCAGCGTTACCAGAAAATAAGCCTTGCACATCAGCGGGCGGAAACAGCTCAGGCAAATTCCGATAAAACTCTGTATCCATACCGATGATGACCGTCACCGGGGCTGCGCGAATGCGCTTGGCATTGGCTTCCATCGCGGTGGCCGCAAGCTTTTCTTTTGCGTCAGCGCTCACGCACCAGATCATCCGTGCGGGCAGGCAGTTGAACGATGTGGGGGCGTATTTGACCTGATCCCAAATCGCATGAAGCTGATCAGTGGAAACCGGCGCATCGGTGTAGCTATAGCATGTGTGCGCTGCGCCAAACATCTGATCCAGCGCTTCGGGGGAAAGCGGAGCCGTCATTACAAACCTTTCATAAAATCAGTTAGATCGCGCGAACGTCGGTCACTTCAGGAACATAATGTTTGAGAAGCGACTCAATACCGTTTTTGAGCGTCGCGGTTGACGAAGGGCATCCTGAACAGGCGCCCTGCATTTTTAGGAATACGACGCCCTTGTTGAAACCCTGATAAACGATGTCGCCGCCGTCATTGGCGACCGCAGGGCGCACGCGCGTTTCGATCAATTCCTTGATTTGAATTATGATGTCGGCATCGGCAGGGTCATCATGATCAATTTCGGGGGGCACGTTAATGCCAGCCGCAGTGCCAGCGGCAAAGAGCGGCATGTTTGCGCTGAAATGATCAAGCAGCACTGAGACAACATCTGACTTGAGATCAGCCCAGTTGGTTCCCGGCCCGGCGGTTACCGAGACGAAGC
>JAYTMV010000005.1:0-12288 GCA_043728175.1 Sphingomonadales bacterium | reverse complement strand
CTGACACCGGGTTCGGTCGCGGTGCCCGTTCCAACAACGACTGCCATAATATATCTCCGTCATGAGGTGAACTACGCCACTACTTCACACGGACCCAATATGTTGTATGAGTCGCTATAAGCTATTCTGCGTTTCAGAGCAAATTATTTAGTGCGGGCTTTGGCCTGCTGGATCCCCACAGCCAAAAATATGTTGTAATTCCCGCTTCCCTCTAGCCTCACTATCACTTAACGCTATTACAAACGATAAGTGGTTCGGCTTTAGGAGAGGGTGCCACATTATGAGCCTTGGGCTTGATCGCGCGTTGGTTGAGCGGGTTACGATCCGCGCGATAGCGGATATTCGCCCTGCGGCAGAGGCGCTGTACGGCGCGGCCCAAGCGCGCGGGTTTCGCGTTGCAGTTGCCCCAGATATCGCGTCAAAGGATCAATTGGTTGATGCTAACGGCGCGCTGATCAACTGTGATGTGTTCAAATGGGTTGAGGATGGTGAGCGCTGGTGGGAGGATAGCCGCCTTGCGCTCAAATCCTTCCTGCCGCGCGCATGTCGTTATGAAAGCGAGCCATTCTGGTGCAATGAGCAGGGCTTTTACACCTTCTGGCGCAACAAATATCTTGACGGCATATCGCTTGGCGATTTTGAGCGACTTGCGCAGTCGCGCGCGGCAATTGTCGTGCCCGTTCATTTGTCGTTTGGTCAGATTGGTGCGGTCAGCTTCCCCGCGATTGACCGGACATGCACAGATTTGACGGAAGGCTTCGCGCTCCATGCGGATGCGCTTGGCCTGCTCGCGCGGCGGTTTATCAGCGGCTATGTCGCGGTGATGCGGACGCAGCAGTGGATCCCGTCAAACTGCTCGCTGTCAAAGCGCGAAGTCGAGTGCCTGCGCTGGGCCGCGATTGGCAAGACTGATAAGGAAATCAGCCTGATCCTCTCTTTGAGCCACGCGACGGTGCGTTATCATGTTCAGCGGGCAGGGGATAAATTGAACGCGGTCAACCGCAGTCAGGCAGTGTTCAAGGCGGGTCAGTTGGGCTTTTTGGGGGCAGCGGCTTAGAAAATGCCGTCACACCCGCCTTCGCGGGAGTGACGATTTAGACATTCACTTGTCTTAGTCTAAATTCAACAAGCCTAACCCAACTTTCTTACTGGATCGCTGCCATCCCAGCCAACGCTCGCATTTTTGATCATTGCGAACAGTGCGTCGCTGCCGCTCGCAGGTTGCAATATCTCGACGATGCTGCGGGGGCCGCCGCCCGTGTCGACATAGAGCACTGCGCCGTCTTCAACGACTTTTGCTTCGACAAGGACACTCGCGCCTGCGGCCTCGGCAATGCTGCGCGCCGCTTCAATATCGTCAGTTAACACACAAGTATGATGCAGCGCGCCGCCCTCGCAGCCCTGATAAATGCTGGGCGCATCATTCTCCTGACGGATGAGTTCAACCTGTATATCGCCCCAATAGGCAAGCGCGATGGTGAAGATGCAGTCGCTTGGATTGCCCAGATAGCGCATCCCCTCAAGTGCGATATTTTCGATCAGGAAAAATGGCCCGACGCCGATCACGCCCGTCCAATGCACAATCGCTGCGTCAAAGTCAGCAGGCACGAAGGCGATTTGCATCACTGGCCCGATGGCGCTGATCCCCATAACCCCTCCTATCGAATGCGACAGCTTGCGTGCGCGCTGCACAGTGGCATGATGCGCCATGAACCAACACTAAGAGTTTTGTGAGGCAATGAGCGAGCGCGATCCCCAAATCAGACCCAACCACGCCGCGCGCCGCAAAGCAATGGCGCGTGAGAGCCTGCGGCGGATGGTGGCGCTGGTTGGCGCGGGCGAGACTGACCGGGCGGCGGGGCCGCTGCCACTTCACAAGGGTGTTTATACCGACCCAGTGCGTTTTGAGGCAGAGCGTGCCACGCTATTTCTTGGCGAACCGATTGTCGCTGGCCTGTCCGCCGATATCCGCGCGGCTGGCGATTTTCTGATATTTGATGCGGCGGGGCCATCAATCATCGTTTCGCGCGGCAAAGACGGCATAGCGCGCGCTTTCCTCAATATGTGTACCCATCGCGGGGCGAAGCTGATTGAGGAGAGTGAGCCATTTTCGGGGCACCGCGCGCGTATAACATGCCCGTTTCATGCATGGACATTTGATGCCGATGGAAAGCTGATCGGGCAACCATCGAAGGCATCGTTCAGCGACTGCGAGATAGGCGCGCGTAACCTGATCGAACTGCCCTGCGCTGAACTCCACGGACTGATCTTTGTGCGACCAGGTGGCGGCGATCCCATCGATGTAGCCGCACACCTTGGCGAGATTGCGCCAGTGATTGAGGCGCTTGAGCTGATCCGTGCTGAGCCCGTCAAGAAAGGCATTCTTACCGCAGATTCCAATTGGAAATTCGCGCTTGATACTTACGGCGAGGGCTATCATTTCGCAACGCTTCACGCCTCGACCATCGGCCAGACGCATTATAATGATGTGGCCGCACTTGATCGGTTCGGGCGGCATCACCGCATCGGTTTTCCTGATAACAGTATCGGCGATTTGGTTGGCAAGGATGAGCGCGATTGGCCAGCGACTGACTATGGCGGCGTCCATTATCTTTTTCCCAACACGATCATCTTTTTCGGCGCGGTGACGCCGGGGGTGTTTTTCACGCAAGTGTTTCGTCTGTTTCCAGACGGCGTTGGCAAGACGCGCTGTCAGTTTGCGGTCTATGCGCCGTTCGGGGTTGAGTCTGATGAACATCTTGCGATGTGCACCATGGCCTATGATGCAACGGCGACGGTGGTGCAGAGTGAGGATTACCGCGTTGCCTCAAACGGCTATGCCAATTTGTTGACTGCGCCGGGTGATTTCCATGTGGTGCTTGGCAGCAATGAGGCCGCACTACAGAAAGTGCATCGGCATATCGCCGACACCATCGCCATGCCATTATCGGGAGGCTGAATTTGGCTGACGTTGATCCAAAGATCACGGGCAATCGTTGCCCTGGTGAAAGCGTGCAGGACATATTGGAGGGCGATAGCTGCGCCGTGCCGCCAAGCATTATGGAGGATAGCTGGCGCGATCTTGGTACAGCGCCACTCGCGGCGGGTCGCTATACCTCGGCGGAGTTTTTTGAGCGTGAAAAGCGGCTGATGTGGCCCAGCGTCTGGCAAATGGCCGCGCGCGATGATGAGATGCCCGACGCGGGTGATACGGTCGTTTATAAAAACGTCGGTTGTTCCTACCTGCTCGTGCGGCAAGGTGACGGATCAGTAAAGGCGTTCCACAATGTTTGCCTTCATAGGGGGCGGCTGCTCCGTAATGAAAGTGGTCATAGTGAGAGCCTTGAATGCCCGTTCCACGGTTTCACTTGGAATAATGACGGCAGTTTCAAACGCGCGCCCTGCGCGTGGGATTTTGACCATATCAAGGCGCGGGAATTCAACTTGCCTGAACTGCGCGTTGGGCATTTCGCCGGATTTATCTTCGTAACTGAAAGCGCGGATGCGCCAGTGTTAGAGGACTATATCGCCCCGCTTGGCGATATTTTTGCGCGCTGGCGGCTTGAGGAATGCACCACTGCAATCTGGGTTGGCAAGGTGATCAAGGCCAATTGGAAAGTGGTCAGCGAGGCGTTTATGGAGGCGTGGCACTCAGTCGTCACCCACCCGCAAATCCTGCCCTTCACGGGCGATGCCAACACGCGTTATTCGCTGTGGGGCGACCATGCCAATCTTGCACTCACGCCCTTTGGTGTGCTCAGTCCACACCTTGAGGGGCAGGGGCTTGGTGAACAGGATATCCTTGATGCGCTGTCGGGCAGTGGATCGGGGCGGTTGGTGAATGGGCTTGATCAAAAGGTTCCTGAAGGCAGCACTGCGCGGCGCTTTCTGGCCGACACCAATCGCAAGAAATTTCTGACTGACCTTGGCTATGACGCGAGCGACGCGTGCGATTCAGAAATGCTTGACGCCTTCACTTATAATCTGTTTCCAAACCTCTCACCCTGGGGCGGCTTTGGTGGGAATATTGTTTATCGCTGGCGGCCTTGGCCTGACCAGAATGCGACGCTGATGGAGGTTCGCATTTTGGCGCGGACGAAAAACGGCGAGCCAAAAAAACGTGCCTGCGAAATGCGTTTCCTTGGTGAAGACGAGCCGTGGACGACGGTGACTGATTGGGGCAAACTCGGCGCGGTATTTGAGCAAGATATGGCGAACCTTCCCTATGTGCAGGACGGCTTGATCGCCTCAGCCAATAACCGCGTTGAGCTAGGGCAGTATCAGGAAAGCCGCATCCGTCAGTTCCATCAAACGCTCGACAAATATTTGGCCGGGGATTTGCCAGCGCGTGGCTAAAATAGTCTAACTCCCTCCCGTCACTCCCGCGAAGGCGGGAGTCCATATACTCCCAAGGCCTGAGATTATCGACTCTCGCCTTCGCGGGAGTGACGGGCTATTTATTGTTGAGGTTGGGCATCGCAAAGGCAATCCTTACTCGATCATTCCAATCAACGTGCCAACCGCATAGGCCTCACCCTCTACACCGATCACGCGGAGAGTGCCCGATGCCTGCGCCTCAATCTCGTTGGTCGTTTTGTCAGTTTCGGCAAGATAAAGCGTGTCTCCCGCGTTCACTTGCTCGCCGTCGCTGAACATCCATTCAGCGATGGTGAGTTCAGTTGCTGACATGCCGATTTTGGGAATGCGGATTTCAGTTGCCATGCTTATTTTGTCCAGTTCATCGTCGTGCGCACGGCGGCTTTGATGCCGTCCTTGGTGGGGATCCACGCTTGCTCAAGCGCGTTGGCCATTGGCACAGCGGAAAATGCGCCGCCGATGCGCTGGACAGGTGCCTTGAGTTCGTTGAACAGTGCTTCATGCAGCCGCGCTGAAATTTCAGCACCCGTGCCGTAGGCTTTAACTGCTTCATGGAGGACAACCGCACGGCCCGTTTTGCGCACTGAGGCAAGCACTGTTTCCTCATCATAAGGCGCGATGGTGCGCAGATCGATGACTTCAACCGATATGCCTTCCTCGGCGAGTTGATCCGCGACTGCCACTGCATCAATCACCGTCCGGCCATAAGTGATGATTGAGCAATCGCTGCCGTCACGCGTCACCGCCGCCTTGCCGAGTGGCACCCGGTGACCCGGCTCGGGAGCCTCAGCCATCATCCCGTAGCACAGGATATTTTCGATAAATATCACTGGATCATTACAGGCAATCGCTGACCGCATCAGCCCTTGTGCGTCCGCCGGATTTGACGGCGTCACGATCTTGAGGCCAGGCACATGCGCGAACCACGCCTCAAGCATGTCCGAATGCTGCCCACCAAAACCAACGCCAACGCCTGTCGTCGTGCGAATAACGAGCGGTACATTGGTTTGCCCGCCGCTCATGAAGCGCAGTTTAGCGGCATGGTTGACGATTTGATCCATGCAAACGGTGACGAAATTCATCAGCATGATTTCGGCAATCGGGCGGAAACCAGCGAGCGCGGCACCAACGCACGCACCCATGATGGCTTGTTCCGAAATCGGCGTTGCGCGGATGCGGTGTTCACCGTATTTTTCAGTAAGGCCTGACGAGATTTTGAAGACACCGCCGCCTTGTTTTGCCGCGACATCTTCGCCGAGGAGGATCACGCCCTCATCCTCGGCCATCGCTTCATCAATCGCGCGGTTGATCGCAGCGACCATTGAGAATTTGCTCATGCTGCAATCTCCTCTTCAAACACATCCTTGCGGATTTCGCTCACGTCGGGGAGGGGGCTTTCGGCAGCGAACGTCCAAGCGGCATCAACCTCAGCATCAATCCCGGCGACGATTGCGTCCAGTTCGGCTTCAGTGAATTGATAGTCGAGCATTAGCGCGCGGAGGCGAGGAAGCGGATCAGCGGCAGCCATTTCGGCAAGATGCTCCTTGGGCATGTATGAGAAATCAGCGCCAAAGAAATGCCCCATCATCCGGTAGCACATCGCCTCAATCAGTGTCGGCCCTTCGCCCGCTCGCGCACGGTCAACGGCTTCCTTGGCAACGGTGTACATCGCCTCGGCATCATTGCCGTCAACATGGACACCCTTCATGCCGTAAGCGGCTGCACGTGCGACGATGCTCTCGACTTTGGTATGATCGGCAAAGGCAGTATGTTCGCCGTAGCGGTTGTTCTGGCAGAAAAAGATTACAGGCAGCTTCCACAGTTGCGCCATGTTCATCGCCTCATGAAACGCGCCAATATTAGTCGCGCCGTCGCCAAAGCAGGTTACGGTTACGCGGCCATCGCCCCGGTTTTGCGAGGCGAGCGCCAAGCCGTTGGCAATCGGCAGGCCCGAACCAACCACACCCGTCGTCACCATCACCCCGCTATCAGGGTGGGTGATGTGCATAGATCCACCCTTGCCCTTACACGTGCCCGTCGCCTTGCCCGCGATTTCAGCAAAGAGCAGGTTGAGGGGAACGCCCTTGGCAATTTGATCATGCTGTCCGCGATAGGTGGTGACGAGATAATCGCTTGGTTCAAGCGCGGCCATCATCGCGGCGGAGACAAGCTCCTGACCGCGCACAGTATAATAAATCACTGCGAGTGAGCCGCCCGCGAGGAGGCCTCTGAATTTCTCGTCAGTGCGCGCGACCTTCATCGTGCGGGTATAGATATCGAGCAGTTTTTCACGATCAATTGTCATGATGCGTCCTTAATCTTCAGAGGCCGTTTTTGGGGTCAGCGCTTATCGCAGCGCTTGGCCGCGCACTGACGCGGGCGTGCCAAGCCTTGAGGTTTGCACAGGCATCAGGGATTGGCTGCCCAACCACTTGGCCAAAATCGAGCCAGCAAAACAGCAGTATATCAGCAAGGCTGAAACGATCCCCCACCAGATAGTCTTTGCCGGCAAGCACGCCGTCAATCTGCGCCATGCCGTCACGCGCATAAGCCTTATTGCCCTCCGCTGCTTCGGGCACGCAGAGCATCCGCGTCTCGAACATTTTTAGCCCTTCGGCGCTGCGAAATCCGTTGGTCATTGGCACGACAATCGCTTGATCAAGCCGCCGGACATACATGCGCGTTTCGGCGCGCTCTTCTGGCGTCGCGCCGACTAGCTTGGGGCCATCTTGCGTCTCATCAAGATATTCACAGATCGCAAGGCTTTCCGAAATGCGCTGGCCATTACTGAGCGCAAGGAAGGGCGTGCCACCGCTTGGGTTGAGCTTGAGAAATTCAGGTGTGCGGTTTTCGCCCTTTTGAATATCAAGGAAATAGCGGTGGATGCTGATCCCCTTTTCGGCGATAAACATCGTAACGACGCGGGGGTTTGGCCCGATTGATTGGTAAAGTTTCATCAGAATTGCACCCGCTTGGTATAGCCGCCGTCAATGATCAGGTTGGCCCCGGTGATATAGCTAGCCGCCGGGCTGGCGAGAAAGACAATCGCGTTCGCAACCTCCTGCGGGTTGCCAAGCCGACCCATCGGCATTTGGGCGAGCGTGCCATTGTAGAAATCGGGCATTGCGCCCTTGATCATTTCCCAATTGCCGCCAGGATATTCAATTGGCCCTGGCGTAATCGTATTCACGCGGATTTTCTGCGCCGCGAGTGACTGCGATAGCTGCGAACCATAAGTGATCAGCGCCGCCTTCAGCGCATTAAATGCTTGCGGCATGATGAAGGTCTCAACAGCGGCGGTTGATGACATAAAGATGATTGAACCTGCATCCGATGCAGCGAGCGCTGGCGTAAGAGCGGCAACACCGTTGACCCCGCCCATTACATCCATATCGAACGAGCGTTGCCAATCCTGCGTTGCGCCTTGGCCTGATGAGCTTGCTGTATGGATAAAGATATCACACCCGCCTAGCGCCTCGGCGGCGTTGGTGAGCCAAGCGGCATAGCCTTCAGGATTGCCAGTCATATCAAATGTATCGGCATGAACCTTGTTGCCTGCCGCACCGATTTCAGCGGCTGCCGCTTTCACCTTGGCCTCATCGCGCGAAAAGAAAGCGACGTCGCAGCCCTCAGCCGCAAACAGCTTGAGCGCAGCGAGGCCAAGCCCATGCGCGCCGCCATTCATGATGACTTTTTTGCCTGTGAGTCCCAAGTCCATCGTTGCTCTCCTGTGATTATGTTAGTGCATCATGCACGATCTGACGGCCCCCTAGAATACACAAAAAAGATGGGGGTTGATGTCACGGTTTTGATAGTGTGCGGTGTCGTTGTGTCGGGTTACCATATCAAAAATGGAGGGTAAGATGGGCTTTTCAGGGCCAATTGATGATCAACTCGCGATTCGTGTGCTGCATGACAGTTACGCGGACGCCGTATTCCGCCGCGATGCCGATAGCTGGGGCAGCAACTGGGCAGAGGACGGCCGCTGGCATTTGATGGGCACCACGGTTGAAGGCCGCGAATCGATTGTAACGCTCTGGAACGGCGCGATGGGCGGCTTCACTTTTGTGGCGTTTTTCAGTCAGTGCGCTGCGATTGAAGTTGATGGCGACAAAGCGGTTGGCCGCGTGTTCACGCATGAAGTGCTTGAAGGCAGCGACGGCACGATCAGCCGTCCGGTTGGTCGCTATGATGATCACTATGTCAAACAGGGTGGCCGCTGGTTTTACCAAGAGCGACGCTACACATTGTTGAAAGGATAGGGGATGAAAATTGTTATCGCAGGCGAAGTTGATTTCCCGCCCGAGAATCGCGCCGCAGCACTTGCCGGGGCGCAAGCTCTGATTGACATGGCACTCGCTGAAAAAGGCTGCCAGCATTATGCGTGGACGGCAGACCCTTATGATGCGGGCCGGGTGCATGTGTTTGAAGAATGGGATAATGCAGAGGATTTGCAGGTTCATCTCGACGGCGCAGCTTACCGGGGGATGCTTGAACATCTTGGCGGTTATACGATCTTGAACGCCAACACGCGCAAATACCGCGTTGATCTTTCCGAGCCAGTGTACGGCCCTGACGGCGTTGCGACAGCGACCTTCCTAACCGCCAAGGATCAGGCACAATGACCAATCTTTCGGGCAAGATTGCGGTTGTGATTGGTGCGGCTGGCAAGGGCAATATGGGTCAGGCGATTGCGCGAACGCTGGCTGCGGCAGGTGCCAAGGTTCTGGTGGCGGGGCGACATGAAGCGCCACTCGTTGAATTAGCGAACGAGATCGGTGGCGATTGGATGCTGTGTGACATCGCGCGCAAGGCCGATGTTGAGGCGCTCTCAAGTGGGGTGGTCGCGCGCCACGGACATGTTGATATCGCGGTCAACGCAACAGGTTGGGGACTGCTCAAATCGCTTCATGAGATTAGCGAGGAGGAACTTGATCAGATCATCGCGCTCCAATTCAAAGGCGTTCATTATTTCCTCAGCGCCTTTGTCCGCGCGATGCCGAACGGCGGATCGCTGATGCAAATATCATCGGCGACGACCCAAGCGATCATTGATGATCATGCCGCCTATATCGGCACGAAGGCAGGCTCCGAGGCGCTCATCCGCTGCGTTGCCAATCAATATGGCTCGCAAGGCATTCGCGCGAACGTCGTTTCGCCCGGTCTGACGGCCAGTCCAATGACCGCAGGGGCAATGACGACGCCGGGGTTTGAGGGGGCTTTTGCCAAGGAATATCCGCTTGGCCGGATTGGTACGAGTGAGGATATCGCTCACGCGGTGCTATGGCTTGCCGATGATGCGTCATTCATTACGGGGCAAAATTTGCAGATCAACGGCGGGCTGACGCTGCGCCGCAATCCGCGTTCGGATGAAATCGGCGCAGCGGTTGCGGTGGCAATGGCTAACCAAGCCTAAGCAACTGTTTGCCCTTATTAGCCCCAGTAAACAGCCGCTTGAGCGTATCGGGTGCGTTCTCAAACCCGTGCTGAACATCCTCGCGGTATTTAAGGTGGCCCGCGTTGATCAGCGCCGCCATGCGTTTGCGGATTGCGGGGAATTCGCTCATCCAGTCAATCACGATGAATCCCTCCATCCGAGCGCGGCGGAAAACGAGATTGAAATAATTTTCCGGGCCAGCGGGCAGCGTGCCCGTTTCATAACGGCTGATCCCGCCGCAAATGACAACGCGCGCGCCAGTCGCGATATGGCTGAGCATATCATTGAGGATACTGCCGCCTACATTGTCAAAAATGACATTCGCCCCGCCCGGTGCAAGTGCTTTGAGCTGATCACGAATTGGCCCCGCTTTATAATCAATCGCATGGTCATAGCCTGCTTCTTGCGTTAGCCACGTGCATTTCTCAGCACCGCCCGCAATGCCAATGGTAGTGCAGCCTGCAATCTTGGCGAGCTGACCAACGACTGATCCTGTCGCCCCGGCGGCACCCGAAACGACAACAACATCGCCTGCAATTGGCTGGCCAATTTTGAACAATCCGCACCATGCCGTCATGCCAGTCGTGCCGAGGATTGAGAGCATCGCAGTGGGCGGCAGGCCCGGTTCAACTGCGTTCAATCCCTCACCATTTGAAATGCGATATTCTGACCAGATTGAGGTGCCCGCAAGTATCGCGCCAGCTGGGAATTTGCCGTTGTTGCTCTCGACCACTTCAAGCACGGCTGACCCGCGCATGACATCGCCGATGTGCATCGGAGCCACATAATCAGCGACATTTTCCATCCAGCCTTTTTGCGCTGGATCAAACGCCAGATAGTGCGTCTTGAGTAGCATTTCACCGTCACCGGGTGCTCCAATGTCAGTGGTGACTAGCTTCAAATCACCGTCTGCAATCGGGCGGCCGCGCGGATGATCATTCAGAAGCCACTGGCGCGATTGGGTCATTGATGAGTCTCCTTGGGTGGCAGCGGGTAAAGCGCGCTATCGGCTGCGTAGAAGTTGCAATGAAAGCCTGCGGGAACGCGATACGGGATAAGCACGGTCGCGATTGGCCCGGCGGCAATGTCCCCCGCCGCAAAGATCGCGAGCTCGCTCGTCGGGCTGTTCGCGCGGTGAACGATGGTGATTGCGTAGCCATCGCCTTCGCCGCATGATCCGATGCGGGGTGCGAAGACAAGCTCACCCGCTGATGATCCGGCACCAAAATGATAATAATCCTCAGTGCCGCTTTCCGTATCGAACCGAAGCACAGCGTCCATCCCCTCAACCCGGCCGTCGCGTGAGTTGAGGTTGATATTGGCATAGCTCTGGCGGCTCTTGCGCGTCATCAGGCGATCATCAGCGCGGGGGAATTGAATGTCGCGGTCATTAAGCGTTGTTTCCTTAATGACTGCAGTGTTGGCATTTGGATCAATCACCCAGCGGCGCAGGCTTTGCTGGGTGTCTCCGTGGGTTTTGCGCACCCCCGTTTCATCGGGGAACAGCGCTGTGCCATTGGCGGCGGCAACGTCGGCAATGATCTTGCCATCCTCTTCCCAGACATTGAGTTCATGAAACATATGGCGCGGATCATATTCAAACCAGCGCACGTCATCTGCATTGCCCTCACGCGGCATGATCGCGATTTTGGTTGGGCGGTCATTGACCCACGCAGTCATCGGCCCGCCGCCCATGAAGCGGTTGAGATCAGTATCAATCGGGATGACCGGAAACACGACCCAATTTTCGGTAAGAAAAAAGGTGTGCATCAGGCTCATGTGCGGCACGGGAATAATCTCGCTTTTGCGCAACGTTCCGTTCGCCGTGATGATGTCATAACGGATTTCGGCTGCCCCCATCGCGCCGTTGATCATCGCGCCGATGTTGATCATTTCGCCTGTTACGTGATCAACCTTGGGGTGCGCGGAAAAGGTGGTGGTGATCTTTCCGCCGTAATGCTCCTCACCAATCGTATCGAGGCTGCGCGGATCAAGCGCCACCGCAGGCGCACCCTCCATAAGTGCTAACAGCTTACCGCCGTGGACGATGATATTGGTGTTGGCAGTATTGTAACGCTTGCCGTGGGTTGAGGGGTCTGCGGTCATCGGATTGCCGAACATCCCGAACAACCGCTTGCCCGCCGCGCGCTCCATCAGGAATTTCTCAGTCTTCACCCAGCGGTTGCGCATTGAAACGCGGCCATCCTCAAAATGAAAGACATAGACCATCCCGTCACCATCAAACCAATGATAGTCGCCCTCACGCGTTGGGTAGAGCGGTTCGGGGCCATTGCGGTAAAACAGCCCGGCAAGGTCATCCGGGATTTTGCCCTCAACAATCAGGTCAGGCGCATCGGCCTCAAACCGCACCGGCGCGTGGTGGCCGCTGAGATAGGGATGATTAAAAAAGGGTTCAGCCATTGTTTTGCGCCTTACGCGAAGTGCGCCCCCATTTGCATGAGGGCGCACCGCTT
>JAYTMV010000004.1:0-2618 GCA_043728175.1 Sphingomonadales bacterium | reverse complement strand
AATTCATGCACGAATGTTTGCGGATCAACCCATCTCCCAGTGCCGCTTACCGTGCACTTCATCGCAATGGGTGACGCGGCCCTTGGGTCACCAAGCGGCACCATGGGCTCGGAAAAACGCATCGTGAAGCGGTCGATGACGCCGCCGTTGCCGCCAGCACTGCCGGGTGTCGCGACAATCACTTGCGGTGGTGCATCGGTGCGTCCGATCAACGGCGCGGCAAGGGCTATCAGTCCAGCAGCGACAGCAATTGGCTTCCAGATCATCCCATTCTCCCTGTCGATTCGCCGTCGCGATAGACTTGCGCGGATGACCTCTCACTGTCCAGTGGCACAGGCTTCTATTCTTTCGCTATCCTGTCAGCGAAGACTCAGATCGCAGCATCTTCGCGACAAATCCAAAAAAACGGGTCGCCATGCTTTGGGCAGACCCGCCGATTTGGACGATGCCGGGCACAGGCTGCATAAACATCTTCGTTGACCCATCGTCTTGGGCAACCACCAAGCGGATGCGGTAAAGTGCCGCTCTGGGCTTGAGGCTCTTGTTCGCATCTGCATTCACCGCAATGTCGCCGCCATTGGTTGATGCAAGTATTGGCTGATCAAGCACCTGAATGGCCGTTGCTGCACGCTCGGTCACTTTTGCTGTTCGAGACGCCTGCACGGGATCATGCGGGATAAAAGTCGCGCGCGCGCCGTCTTCGAGTCGCCAGATATCTGCCTCCTCCACGAACGCATCAATGTCATAGCGACCCGGGGTCACAATCCGCGCAATCACCTCAGCGCCGCCCAGCCAGCGTCCTGGATGAACATCGGGCCCAAGATCGACAATCGTACCTGCCGCACTTGCATGAAGCGTCAGGCGCGCGCGGCGCTCAAGAAGACCGGTGCGCGCATTTTTTTCGGTGCTAAGCTGAGATTGGAGGACGGTTCGGTTGGCCATATCTTTGGCGTCTGATCCTGTCCGATCAATCTGAGCCTCTATCTGTGCAATTCGCACGGCCCGTTCAGCGATGGCACGTTCGATGGCAGGGTCACTTAGCTGAATGAGCGTTGCCCCCGCCGCAACCTTTTGCCCATTGCGGACAAGAATTTTCTCAACACGCGCAGGCTCACCGGCAATGACGGGAGCGGAGACGATTGTATTCATCACCGCTGGCGCGCTCACCGAACGATCAAGCGGGAGGATGAACAGGATAGCAAGCCCGCCGATGATCCACGGCCAGATCCGCCCCCGCTGCGTCTTCGCAATACGGTTTCGCAAGCCATACCAAATCGACAATTCGCTCATGATCGGCCGCGCAACAAAGACGCCCATTTCAACAAAGAACAAAATGACGCCCAGCAGTTTGAAAAACATATGGTAGACGAGCAGGGCGATGCCGATGAACAAGACCAGACGGTAAACCCATGTCATCCAGGCATAGAGGACAAGTCCGCGGCGCATCGTGGTGGGTATATCTTCGGGCGCTGAATCACCCAGTTCGAACAACAGTTCGCGCATTTTCCAGCGGCCCAGGGCAAAGGAACGCGGCTGAAGATTGGGCACGCCGATCAAATCGGACAACACGTAATAGCCGTCAAATCGCATGAAAGGATTGAGATTAATCCCAAGACTCAAAACCCAACTTGATGTCGCAAGGATAAAAATCACACTACGCAGGCTGCCTTCGGGCAGGAATATCCAGAGCATCGTCGAAATGCTCGCAACCATCAGCTCAGCAGTCACCCCCGCGCAGTCAATCATCAAGCGCTTCTTGCGCGATGTCAGCCGCCAAGCCCCCGTTGTATCAGTGTAAAGCACCGGCATCATGACCAGCAGGCTGATCCCCATGCTTGGCACGCGGCAACCAAAGCGCGTTGCGGTATAAGCATGGCCGAGCTCATGAGCGATTTTTACAACGAACAGCCCAGCGCCGTAGGCGGCAATCCCCTGCCAGCTGAAAAAATAGAGAAAGGATGTCATGAACGCATCCCACTGGCGGGATACAAGAAACAATCCGGTTAGCGCCAACGTCATGAAGAAAAGCAAGCTGGCCCGAGACCAGAGCGGCGCTACCAAGGGCAAGGTCCGCTCCAGAAAGGCCGCGGGCTTCACAAGCGGAATCCGCACGAACAGATAATTATCGATCATCCAACGCCACCAGGCTTTTCTGGCGGCTTTGCGCTGATGCGTAAAGGTCGCGACGCTATCGCCCATCGGCGTGATGGTCAGGCCGTTAGCCAGCGAAAATTCAACCACGCGGCCAAAGGCTGCATTCACTTCCTCCTCATCGAGCCCGTGGCCTGCCAAATCGTCCTTGATCTTGGCGGTGCTGCCGCTTGCCCAGCGAGAGAGGATGCTGAATTCAATCTGCCCTAGCTGAAAAAACATGTGTCGCACGGGATCGAATAATGTCCAGCTCGGCGCGCCGCTCACCAAGGGCGCGCCCGGTTCAATCCGCAATTCCTGACGCAATCCGGGCAGCGACGGCGTGGGAAGGGCGGCCGCGCTCATAGGCCGATATATTGCCGCACGCTTGAAATCGGGCGTTTGAGGATCGAATAGATAAACGGCACCCACTGCCCGTAAAGCTTTGCACTACCGCGCGATCCAATGCGGGGCGGTGTGCCAATCGA
>JAYTMV010000003.1:0-4237 GCA_043728175.1 Sphingomonadales bacterium | reverse complement strand
GGCAAGTTGAAGTCCGTCGCTTGCTGCGATCCCGGTCAAGACCTGTCCGTGGTGGATCAGCTCTGCCTGTTCCGGGGTAAGGGCGAGTGCCGGGATGTCGTCCAGCGCTGTCCTTATCGGCAGAGATATGTCTTCTAACGCCCGCGCCATAGACTTTTCGAAGAGAATGTCCAGCGAAATTGCCTGAGCCAGCGTAAACGGCCCCGCTTTCGTTCGCCGCAGCATGGTGACATGGCCAACAGTGCCCAGCGCACGAGCAATGTCACGCGCGAGGCTGCGAATATATGTGCCTTTGGAGACGTGCGCGGTGAGCGTGATTTCATTGACTTCCTCCGCGTCTCCGCGCCTCCGCGTGAATGAGTCTGATTCACGCGGAGGCGCGGAGACGCGGAGAGAATGGATAGTCACATTCCGGCTAGTGAGCACCACATCCTCCCCAGCCCGCGCCAAATCATAAGCGCGCTTGCCATCAACCTTGAGCGCGGAAAATGCGGGCGGCACTTGTGCAATCGGCCCTGTGAATGCGGGAAGCGCCGCTTCAATCTCAGCGAGTGTTGGCCGCACATCGCTTGTCGCAATCACTTTGCCTTCAAGATCAAGGCTGTCAGTCTCCTCGCCAAAGCCTATCGTAAATTCATAAATTTTGCTCGCGTCCAACATCCGCCCCGCGAGCTTGGTCGCCTCACCCACTGCAATTGGCAGAACGCCGGTCGCTAGAGGGTCAAGCGTGCCACCGTGGCCGACCTTAACCTTGGGATAGCCGCCCTCACGCAGCGCCCGCTTGACCGCGCCCACGCCTTGCGTCGATCCCATACCAAGCGGTTTATCGAGGATGATCCAGCCGTTCACTTCGGCAATGGCTTTTCCCAGAGCATCACGACGAAATTGGGCACGCGCTCAAATTTGGGGTCTTTGCCGCGATACTCGCCCTGCGGCATCGGCTCCAGAAAGGTCTTCAGCACAAATCCGTGGCGCAGCAGTATCTCAAAATAAGTGCTGAACGGGCGGTGCCAATTGACGATATCAATTCCGTTCCACCGCTGGTGCACCGTGCGTTCCTGCATATAATTATCGACGGCGTAATGGCGCGCCTTGCCCGTCAGGCCGTAATCCCAAACACCTGCCGAGTTAATGCTCCATAGGTTGGCAATCAGAAAGCCGCCGCCGGGCTTGGTGACGCGCGCCGCCTCGGCAATTGCTTGATCGAGCCATTCAATATCAATCAGCGAAAGATAGCTGACGCACAGATCAAACGCAGCATCAGCAAAGGGCAACGCTTCGGCACCGCATACATGATAAACACTGCCGAGGTCTTTGCTCTGCGCCACAGCGATCAGCCGGGCCGTCGGATCAATCCCGCTGGCGCGCAAACCCGCCGCGCCAAGCATCCGCACAAACCGCCCCTCGCCGCAGCCAATATCAAGCGCCGTACCTGAAAAGCCGCGCGCGATATCAAGCATCACCGGATCAAGCACCGCGCGCCGCCCCCAATCGCCGTCTTCGCCCATAGTGGCGATCCAGGCATCTGCCGAACGGTCCCAACCTGTGTCTGTTTTTGTCATTCAGGTGCGTTAGAAAAAATCGCCTCAATCAGCAAATCAAACAGCGCAGCTATGCGGAAGGCGGGTGACGGCCAACAACAACTAGGGTAGCTACTGGGTTCAATTTTTGGAAAACCGAGTCATTTGAGTCACTTAGCGAGTCTTGCTTAAGTGACTGATTCTGTTATATTTTACTCATGGACGCAACATACAATCTGAATGGCGGATACAAGCCAACAACGAAGCGATTTGCTGATCTAAGCGGCGCTGATTTTTTCCCTACACCTAAATGGGCCACGCACGCACTTATCGACAATGAGAGCTTTGTCGGGGATATTTGGGAATGCGCCTGCGGCGATGGTGCGATGTCTGAGGTTCTTGAGGAAACCGGAAACCAGATTATTAGCACTGACCTGTATGATCGTGGATTTGGCGAAGGGGGGGTTGATTTCCTGCATAGCAATCGCCGCGCAACAAACATTGTCACCAACCCGCCCTATAATGCAGCGGAAGGATTTGTAAAAACTGGCTTACAAAAAGCCGAAAAGAAGTTTGCCTTACTGTTACGATTGGCCTTTTTGGAAGGTGCAAATCGACAGCGCACAATATTCACACACGATGCCCCTTCCCGTATATGGGTATTTAGCGAACGGATTACGTTCTATCCTGCCGGAGCGGTAAAAAAAGGTTCAGGCACCACCGCTTATGCTTGGTTTGTTTGGGATAAAGAAGCGAGCGGTACCACAGAACTTAATTGGTTAAAATCAGGATATAAGACACGTTACGGATGAAGACCAAGTTTGTTAAGATATAGCAGCCCAGCAGCGGTTACCCTTATTCCGTCTTGAGTCCGTTCAGCGTGCCCTTGACGAAAGATACTGGTACTGCTCTTTGAATGGGAAACGACGTTACCCGCAATCTGCTGCCATCGTTGCTCATTTTTGCGCTTTGGGGATGGTTCCAAATCAATCTCAGTAAGATCAATATAATCTGTAATATGGTTTTTTATGTACGCCGTACTAGCCTCGCTATTTGGTTGTGAAGCGGCAATACGGAGAGACAGTATTCTTGCTTCTGGTTCTCTCAGACGAACTCTAGCCATTTTTTTCTCCAAAAAAAATAAGCATATCATTACTCTATTCAGAGTCGAGTCAATCTTGCTTGGCAGGATGGTAGTCGTTGTCGAGTTTGGAACGGTTGTAGTCGCGAAAATATCTAAAGCGAGGCTAATCCTTTGTAGCGCGCCCGAAACGCCCCCGCAAACGCAGCCAGCCGCCCTTCGCTGATCGCCGCGCGCAGCCCCGCCATCAATTGCTGATAAAACCACAGATTATGCTCGGTCATCAGCATCGCGCCGAGCATTTCGCCTGATTTGATCAGGTGGTGGAGATAGGCCTTGCTCGCGTTGGCGACGGGCGAGGCGGGATCGAGCGGGGTCAAGTCTTCGGCGAACTTAGCATTACGCAGGTTGAGCGGCCCTTCCCATGTGAAGGCCTGTCCGTTGCGGCCACTCCGCGTTGGTAAAACACAGTCGAACATATCGACGCCGCGTTCGACCGCGCCGACGATATCATCGGGCTTGCCGACCCCCATCAGGTAGCGCGGCCTCTCCACCGGCAATTGTCCCGGTGCATAATCAAGCACGCCGAACATTGCCTCCTGCCCTTCGCCCACCGCAAGCCCGCCGATGGCATAGCCATCAAAACCAATCTCGATCAGCGCTTGCGCCGAACGCAACCGCAAATCTTCGTCAAGCGACCCCTGCTGTATGCCGAACAGCGCCGCGCGGGCGGCATGTTCTGCGCCGCTATCAAAGCCTTCGCGAGATCGGCGTGCCCAGCGCATTGAGCGTTCCATGCTTGCCGCCGCTTCGTCGCGGGTTGCGCCGTTTTTGGTGCATTCGTCAAACGCCATCACAATATCTGATCCTAGCAGTCGCTGGATTTCCATTGAGCGTTCAGGAGTGATCAAATGCTTTGACCCATCAAGATGCGATGAGAAGGCCACACCCTCTTCGGTGAGCTTGGTGAGCGCGGAAAGGCTCATCACTTGATATCCGCCGCTGTCAGTCAGGATCGGGCGCGACCAATCCATGAATTTATGCAGCCCGCCAAGCCGCGCCATCCGCTCTGCGCCGGGGCGGAGCATCAGGTGATAGGTGTTGCCAAGGATAATATCGGCCCCAATCGCGCGGACGGCGGCGGGCTTCATCGCCTTGACCGTTGCCGCCGTGCCAACGGGCATAAACGCAGGTGTGCGGATTTCGCCGCGCTGCATCGTGATCGTGCCAGTGCGCGCCTTGCCGTCGGTTGCGGCGATATTGAATATAAAACGGGGTTGATCAGGCATGGCGCGCCTTAACCCACGTCACGCGCGGATGTCGAGGTGTCGCTTAGACCCGCCGCTTCACTTCGACCTGCTGATCATAAAGTTCAGCGCTGCCAAACACCGTCATAAACGCGATATCGGTGGCATCGCGGCCAACGCCGATGCGGACAATCTCTTCGGGTCGCGCCATGCCGGTTGCGTCAATCAAGTGCCAACTGCCCTCAAGCCAGACCTCAACCACCGCATGGAAATCGGGCGGATCAACGCCGGGGGCATAGGCCGAAACGAGCCGCGCCGGAATGCTCGCCGCACGGGCCATGCTGGCGAGCAAATGCGCGAAATCACGGCACACCCCCTGCCGCTGAACG
>JAYTMV010000002.1:0-6408 GCA_043728175.1 Sphingomonadales bacterium | reverse complement strand
GCTGCCAAGTGTCATGCAGAAACGGTCAAGCGCAGCGGTGGCAAGGCTATCCTCACCGCTTTGCGCCAGCGTCCAGAGAGCCTTATCGTCAAGCGACTGCACCGCTTTGCCCTCAATCGCCGCCAGCGCTTCATATATCTCGCGAAGCCCCGGCCCCGCAACAACACGCTCAACCGACACCCGGCGGTACCGCGCGCGCAACCGCGTCAGGATCGCATCTTCAAGTGCATCAAGCGGCGCGAAATCGATGTGCCCGCCCTCGGTTGGGTTGACGTGATAATCGCCCCCCACGCGCAGCACATGCGCCACACCGAGCCCAGTGCCGGGGCCAACTATGCTGATCGTGCCACTCTCGGGGAGCGGCTTATCCGGGCCGCAGAGATGGCGAAACTGATCGACCGGCAACTGCGCAACCGCGTGGCCGACGGCGTTAAAATCATTGACGAGGCTGAAGCGGTCAACCTGCATTTTTTCCGGGATCATTGCCGGGCGGATGATCCAAGGATTGTTCGTAAGCTTGAGCACCTCACCGCCCACCGGGCAGGCAATCGCGATCCCCGCCGCGCGCGGCAAAGCGCGCCCGGTTTGCGCAGCAAAATCCTCCCAAGCGGTTTGGAAACTGGCATGTTCGGCGGTTTTGAGCGTCACGGGTTCGGACAGTGAATGCACCCTGCCCTCGCTCACCTCGGCGAGCGCAAAGCGGGCATGGGTGCCACCGATATCAACCGCAACGATTTCCATTAAAGCCCAGCCGCTGCCAGCATCGCCGACGCGCCTTTTTCGGCATCATCAGCGCCGAGCCGCATCATCGCAAACAGTTCACGGCCTATGCCAACCGTTTGGGGCGGATTTTCGACCTGAGCGCGGTGCGCCCATTCATCTGCCGGAACCAGCACATTCAAATGCCCGTCATGCCCGCAAAGCTGGATCACATCGCCGTCCTGAAGGCGTGAGAGCGGCCCGCCGCCAAGCGCTTCGGGAACAACATGGATTGCGGCTGGCACCTTCCCACTCGCGCCCGAAAGCCGCCCATCGGTAACAAGCGCAACCTTGAAACCCTTGTCCTGAAGCACGCCGAGCGAGGGCATCAGCTTGTGCAGTTCAGGCATCCCGTTGGCGCGCGGCCCTTGGAAGCGGATCACGACGATGACATCGCGGTTAAGATCGCCCGCCTTGAACGCAGCCACTGCGTCATCCTGATCGCCAAAGATTGCGACAGGTGCCTCGACTGTCCAGCGCGACGGATCAACCGCGCTCGTCTTGAATGTTCCGCGCCCGAGATTGCCCGTCACCAGCCGCATTCCACCATCAGGCTGGAACGGATTGCTCGCGGGGCGCAGCATCGTTTCATCAAGGCTTGCGGTCGGGGCATCGCGCCACACCAGCGTATCATCCTCAAGCGCGGGTTCCTTGCTATATTCGGAGAGATCACCCGTGCCGACCGTCATGATATCGCGGTGGAGCAGCCCAGCCTCAAGCAAGGTCGCGATGCAATAACCGATCCCGCCCGCCGCATGGAAATGGTTCACATCGCCCGCCCCGTTGGGATAGACGCGCGCGATCAGCGGGACGACACCCGATAGCTGATCAATATCCTCCCAATCAATGATGATCCCCGCCGCGCGCGCAATCGCGGGGATATGGATCGCGTGATTGGTCGATCCGCCCGTCGCGAGCAACCCGACGCACGCATTCACAATCGCTTTCTCATCAACGCAAAGCCCGAGCGGACGGTAATCATCGCTGCCAAGGCTAATCTCCGCCAGCCTATGCGTCGCCGCCCGCGTGAGCGCGGTGCGCAGCTTCGTACCCGGATTGATGAACGCGCTGCCCGGCACATGCAGCCCCATCACCTCCATCAGCATTTGGTTTGAATTGGCCGTGCCATAGAATGTGCACGTGCCCGCCCCGTGGTACGACGCCGATTCCGCCTCAAGCAAATCAGCGCGGCTTGCCTTGCCTTCGGCATAAAGCTGCCGGATGCGCACCTTTTCCTTATTGGCGAGCCCCGATGGCATCGGCCCGGCGGGCACGAAAATCGTTGGCAAATGGCCAAAACGCAGCCCGCCGATCAGCAAACCCGGCACGATCTTGTCACAAATGCCAAGCATCGCCACGCCCTCATACATCGCATGGCTCAGCGAGACGGCGGTCGAGAGTGCAATGACATCGCGGCTGAACAGCGAAAGCTCCATGCCGACCTGCCCCTGCGTCACGCCGTCACACATCGCCGGAACCCCGCCCGCAACCTGCGCCGTCGCGCCGATCTCGCGCGCGAACAGCTTCATCTGTTCGGGATAGCGCCCGTAAGGCTGATGCGCCGAAAGCATATCGTTGAACGCGCTGACGATGCCGATATTGATCGCCTTGCCGCCCCGGATCGCGGGCTTATCCTCACCCGATGCGGCGAAAGCGTGCGCGAGATTGCCGCAGGAAAGCGCGCTACGGTTGATCCCCGCATCACGCGCGCGCGCAATCAGATCAAGATACGCCCCGCGCGCCGGCTTGCTGCGTTCGATTATCCGCCGCGTGACTTTGTCGAGGGTCGGGTGCAACTCACTCATGCCAGCTAATCCCATCTCGTTCGGTCAGAGCAATCGCCGCCGATGGCCCCCACGTGCCCGCAGTATAGGGCTTTGGCTTGATCCCCGCCGCTGCCCAGCCGTCGCGGATCGCGTCAATCCACTGCCACTGCGCCTCAACCTCATCACGCCGCACGAACAAGGTCGGATCACCCTCGATCAAATCAAGCAACAGCCGTTCATACGCAATCCGCCGCCGCGTATCGGCAAAGGCATTGGGCATTGAAATATCAAGCGGCACCTCACGCAGGCGTATCCCCTGCCGGTCAAGCCCCGGCTCTTTTGACATCAGCTTGAGGCGGATATTTTCATCGGGCTGCAACCCAATGATCAGCTTATTGGGCAAAGCCTCCGCCCCACGCCCGGCAAAGATATTGTGCGGCACGGGCTTAAACTGAATGAATATCTCAGACTTGCGGGTGGGGAGCCGCTTGCCTGTGCGCAGGTAGAAGGGCACGCCCTTCCAGCGCCAATTATCGACATGCGCCTTGATCGCCACGAACGTCTCAGTGTCAGACGCTTTGCCAAGCTCATCAAGATAGCCCGCGACTGACGCCCCGCCAATCGCGCCCGTGCCGTATTGCCCCGTGACGGTATGCGCGGCCACGCTTTCAAGCGTGATCGGGCGGAGCGAGCGCAGCACCTTCACCTTTTCATCGCGCACAGCCTTCGCCTCAAACGTCGCGGGCGGCTCCATCGCGACGAGCGCGAGCAGTTGCAGCATATGGTTCTGCACCATATCGCGCACCGCGCCTGCCTCATTATAGAAACCAATCCGCCCCTCAAGCCCAACAGTTTCGGCCACGCTAATCTGCACATGATCAATCCCGGCGGCATTCCACAGAGGCTCAAACAACACATTGCCAAACCGCAGCGCGAGCAGATTTTGCACCGTCTCCTTGCCCAGATAATGGTCAATCCGGAACGTCCGCCCTTCGGGGAACGCGCTCGCCACCGCGTCATTGATCACCCGGCTTGACGCGAGATCATAGCCAAGCGGCTTTTCAAGGCCGATACGAACGCTCTCCCCCGCCAGCCCCGCCGCCTGCAATCCCGCAATCGTCGTCCCGAACAGCGACGGCGCGGTGGAGAGGAAAATCGAAAGCCCCGCCGAAGGATCGCCCACAACGTCCGCAAGTGCTGCAAACTGCGCCGGATCACTCGCATCAACCCCGGCATAATCTATCCGCGCTAGAAACCGCTCAAGCTGATCCGGCTTCAGCCTATCCCCATCAAGATAGTGCGTCAGCGCCTCACCCACAATCGCGCGGTACTCTGCCCCCGACATCGCCGACCGCGCCGTGCCGACAATCCGGATCGCAGGCGGCAACAGTCCATCGACATCAAGGCCGTAGAGCGAAGGCAACAGCATCCGCTTGGCAAGATCGCCAGTGGCACCGAACAGAAGAAGCGTTTGTGAAGAGGACATGACCATTTAATCGCCTGATAAAGCCGTAGCGTCAACTGCGGGAAGAGACACAAAATTGCTTACGCAATCGATTGCGGAAACACAAGCCACCGATTGAGGAGTGGGTTAGCAGGGGATGAAAGGGAATGCACGGTGCATACGTATGGGGCGAGATCGTATGATAGTGCTTGTAGGCCGCAAGGCATCAAAAATGATCTGCTTGAATACCGTCGTTCTTTGCATCTGTTGTTTAGACAGGCTTATGTGAAGGCTTATTCGCAGTCCCTTCTCGCGTCATATGCAGCTAAACGCTCCCTCAAATTCCGAGAATATCGTTCCTGACTAATGTTCAACCCGCGCGGCTTTTCTATGTCATTGATTTCTGCGCCCAATCGAGCAAGCATGAAATTCCAGCTTCGGTCATCCAGGATATTTCTCGATAACAAACCTTGTGCAGTCATCTGCTGTAATTCGGCAACAGCCTCTTTCGCATCTGGGCCGATACGGCACAAAGCCACTTGTGCGGCATCAATGGGGCCAATTTCATCCGCTATCATTCTATTTGATTGACCCTGCCTTGCGGCCACCCAACGTGTGGCATGCTCACGTATGATTTTGAGCAGCAAGGGAACGGCGGCGCGGCCATATTCCGACTGATGAATTATCAATCCTCCGGCATATAGCCGCAATTCCGGACTATTCAAAATGTAGAGTTCGTCCGCATGATCATTTTCATCACCCTTGGGCAATCGGGCCAATGGAGCTGCCAAAGGCTTGACGATCTCTGCGTCACTATAATCGGCTTCAATCCGTGCTAAAATAGGACGACGTAAAATCGCTGATCCGTCGCGCAAAGCCTTGGTCGCATTCCATATGCCGAAAAAATTTTTGACGCGTCGATCCTTAATTAGCGCGATCAGCAGCTTCTGGTCTTCTTCTTTTATTACCTCTGGTGTTAATGATCGCATCCAAGTTTCTGACAATGCAAATATGGGATCAGCGTCCGGCAGACTTGGGTCATCAATTGCGCGCCTTAATTGGCCTGCGATGTTTGAAGTCGTCGTATAGATTCGCAATCCTTCGGCGGCATTCGTATGCGTTCTGAGCATCAAATTGAAGTCAAACTCTTCGCCTGCTTTGAAATTCCGCAATGTCGTCCTCGCCCAACCAAACACAGGCAATGGAAATCCAGATCCCTGCTCGCCAAGGATCGACGGCAACAATGGCTTGACCAACATTTTTGTAGAAGTGAAAGAACGACGAAAGCGTGTCTGTCCGTCACGCCCTAAAATCTCAAGACGTTCGGTCAACACGTTTAGCGGCTCCCGCGTCCACTTCCAATCCCAACCCTGCCATCGAGGGCCGAATTTGACGGGCTTAGTATGTAAAATTGTAAAATCGGCGACGGTGTCGACACGATCAGCAACTATGCAATCTGTACTCGATAGGCGGATGCGCCACTGCGTTTCGAGCAAGCGAAAATTTACAATTTCTTGCTCCATGCTTTCGACAACCATTGCCCTGTCACCAAAAGCAGTACGATTACGAAAGGAGCGCATCGAGTCAGGAGCTTGCGGTATCACACTTGGCTTCTGACATTGATCGCGAGGGACCAGACGAAAACGCGACTTACGCTTCAAAATGGGAGCTTCTAGATCATCTTCTAACCCAGCGACTGTCACGCTAGTTACGCCGGGCGTAGCGAGCAGTGCAGCGCAGAGCGCATTGCACCCGTGGCGAGATTCCCGAATTTTGCCTCGCTCATCGCGATCTTGATCGTCAACTGGTTCCGTATCTTGAACAAACCCTATGATCATTACAGAACCAGACAAAGTGATTGAATCTTTAGGTATGATATCTACTAAAAAGGATTCATCATACCTACGTCGGCTTGCTTCCCGACTAATGTCAGCCGCAGTCCACCACAGGATGGCCAGCAAAGAAAATATTCCTAACGTTAATAAACGAAAGTGACTCATATTTATAAATCAGTTCTGGTAAATTTATGAATTATGATGCCACACTTAGGTTAAAATGGTATGCAATACACTAACACTTAAAATTTTTCGGCCAAATGCTATTAAGAGAATTTTGAAATTTCACTTGGCCAAAGCTCGGCTGCCCGCAATCCCCCAATCGCCGCGCCGCGCGCACAACATGCCCCACAAATCGTATTGCTTTTGTTCTCAATTTACGCTAGGAAATATCCTATTTCAAAAGCCAGCCAAAAGGAACTACGCCCATGCCCTCAACTCCTTGCACCCCCGCCGCTGATTTTCGCACTGATGCTCCGCGCGTTGATGGGTGGACGTATGAACGTCAGGCCGCGTTCTTGATGACATTGTCGGAGACAGGCCTCGTGAGCCAAGCGTGCGCGTTTGCCGAGATGAGTGTCGCCTCGGCCTATGCGCTGCGGCG
>JAYTMV010000001.1:0-7921 GCA_043728175.1 Sphingomonadales bacterium | reverse complement strand
CGGCCCGCCTTTGCGTTTGCGCCCATAAAGCGGATCAGAATCGCGGAAAATCGGGCCAGTAAAAACGGTCAACCGCTTTTCGCTCGTCTGAGCTTTGTTGAGGACATAATCCTCCAGATTGCCCCAATCGATATCATTATAGGTCTGATGCTGCGGCGCTGCGTTGGTGAAATGGAAGCTGTCCTCCATCCCGCGCCGCGACTCTCCTTGGTTCGCCCCCCAGCAGGGATCAAGCAGGCGGACGAGATGACCTCGACTAAAAAAGACTTTCTCCTGCGCAAGCGTGCGGACATAAAACGCGTCGTCGGGCTGATATTTGGCATCAAGCCGCGCGTCTTGCCGCCATGTATCCTTACGCTTGCCGGGGTGTTTGAGCAGGTTGCCGTCAATATTCACTACGGTCATCAGCGGAAAGCGACGCTTTTCATGAACCAGCGAAGAAAAATGCCAATATTTAAGCTCATGGCCAGATCCGTCGAGCAACGGCGCGACGAGGCCATCTTTCGCAAGCCCGGCATAGATTGGCTCAAGCTGAATTTCGGCACTCAAGAAGTTGGGATCATAGCCAAGCCCATCGGCGCGCCAATGCTCAGTTTTGAACGGCGCGAATTGTTCGGTCGCTTCGCCTTCGCCCGGCTTGGTAACGCCGTCCTGCACCACCTGAACGCTGATCGGGGCAAAGCCCATCGCGCGTGAAAGCCGATCAAGTGCTGCGCGCGCATTTTCGTTTTCAAAGCGTTTGCTTTCAAGATGGTTGAAGATCGCGCTAACGCGGACCCCTTCATTGGCAAGCCAGCGAATTTCGCCAGCGTCGCCGCGTTTACGCGGTGCTTGTACCGCCTTGTGATGGATCGCCACCACCTGCCACTGATCATTAAGCACGGGGGAGCCTGATGATCCGGGCTCAGTATCAGTGGTGTAGTGGATGAAGCTTTCCGTAACGCCGGGCACTTTTTTCGGATCTAGCTTTAAGATCTGGCTCGCATGGATTGCAATTTGTTTGGCCGTACCATTTGGATGCTGAATGATGCTGATCCATTCGCCGTCAACCGATTTGCCTTTTAACGGGAGTAATGGCAGCCAGCCGTAGCGCTCAATCGGCACGCCGTAATCAGACATTGGGGCAACGGCAACGAGCGTGATATCAAGTTCAGTGCTGGTGTAGAAAAGCTGACCCGGATCAAGATTATATTGCACGGCGCGGCGCATCACCCCATCGATGTCATGTTCATAATTAAATTCGGCTTCGGCCTGCGCGGCTTCGGCAGGTGATGAGAGCACATGATTGTTGGTGATCAGCAAGCGTGGCCCGATCAGGAAGCCCGTGCCATATGCCTCACCCCCCTCAACCGGAAGCTTGATCCGGCATACCGCATCAGCAGCACGGCGTCCGCGATCAAGGAAGTTGATTGAAAGCAGATCGCTTTCACCGATGATCCGTTCATAGCCGTTGGGATCGCTCTTGCGGTTTTCGGCGTATTTCTTGCGGAGGTAGAATGCGTCGTCATCCATTGCGCGCGCGGTGCGTTCTGCGCGCTGCGCTGGCGGAACCGTTGCCTGTCGCACGTCTAAGGCCTGCGCAATCGCGGCTTCAAGCGCTGGATTGTTGACTATAACGATATCGCTGCGTTCGCCTGCGCCTTTATCTTTGTCGGACATGCCCCACCTCCTGATCGCTGTTGCGACTCAGTAGAGTATAGGCCGGGTGCTGAATTAGTACGTGATTGGCATCACGGCCTAGATTAGCCGCAGCGCATTGACTCCAAGCCACAGCCCCGCAGCAATCAGCAGGACAGCCGCAATACGCCGGAGTGGAAGGAGTGGAAGCCCTCCCGGCCATTCGTCGCGCAAAAGCAGCGGGAGCGTGGCGGCTACCATGACGCCAGCAAAGCCCCCCGCAATCGCAAAGCCCGCCATATCGCTGCGCGCCGCCAGACCCGCAACAATAAACGGGCTTGCGCCTGCGATTTGGGCGGGGAAAAAGCGAGATGCACTGGCCAAAAATGGTTGTGTCAGGGTGATTGGCTTGGCAGGCTTCACCCGCAGCAGCATCGGCAATCCGGCAAATAACAGCGCAAGTGCTGCAAACAGCGTTCGCGCCTCATATGTCAGGAGATTGGCGATATAGCCTCCACCAATTCCGCTGATGCTCAATGTGAGAAGCGTGACGGTGATAAGCGCTGCATAAATGGGCTGGTGGTCAGCAAACGTCAGCCCAAGCCGGTGCGCCTGAGTTTGCACACGGTCACCCGTTTCAGCGAGCAGTACCGCGATAAAGGCTGGGATGAGTGCGTCCACACCCTCTACCCATAGAGACGTTGGTTCACCGCCGCCAGATAGGATTGTGCCGCCGCTGGATCAACGCGCTCACAACCAACCGCATCGCGCATTGTTTCGAGGAAGGGCAAAACCATGATGCTGCACTCTGAGCCTGAAAGCGCGCTTTCAAGACCGCGTGCCAGCTCCTCAACCGGAAGCAGGCCATATGCGCGCGCGATCCGCCGTACTTCGTCAACTTGGTGGGCAAGCTGATGCACGTTCATATGTGGCAATTGTTCAGCGAGCGTATCAATCCGGTCGCAAAGCTGCGCCTTGATCTGCATCAGCGCATCACAGGCAATCCCCATTGACCATACTCCCAAACTACTCTTTGAGAGCCTTGCACAATTATGGTTAAAAAGTTGTTAACGCCCGCCGCGCATAACTGTAGACATGATTTCAGATGTCACCGGATAGCCAAGATGCGTCGGAATACAGAGATGCCGCTCACCGTCGCGATCTTCGAAATAGGGGCAGATGATTTCAACAGGAATATCGCGCGCATGAACTTCGGCAGTGGCAAAATCCTCAAATAGCGCAAGCCGCTCCAAATTGCGCCGCGTCGGAAAAATCACTTTGACCTTGCCCGTGTCAGCGGCGGTCAAAAGATCAGCCGCACTCGCCCAGAAACTTAGCACATTCTCGGTCTGATCAACCACGGGTTCGGGTGTGTCGGCAGGAACACGTGCGATATAGAAGCGCGTGTCAAACACCCGCGCCTCACGAAAATTGGGCCGCCAGCGCGCGAACGGGATCAGCGGATTGAGATCAAGCGTTGCTTGGCGCTCATCAAGCAGTGTGCTGAATAGTTCGCGCGCATGAAGCCGTGCTTGGGCCGCTTCTATCCAATCCTGCGAGGGGGCGGTTGAAAAACCGATGGCGATGCCGCTTTCTTCCAAAGTTTCGCGGATCGCGGCAACGCGCGCCGCCGCCTCTTCAATTTCAAGTTTGTGCTCACTGGCAAAATAGCGGCTGTCGGCGGCGATGGCATGATCATCATCGTCAATCCGCCCACCGGGAAAGACAATCGCGCCGCCCGCAAACGCCATTTTGGCGGATCGCTCGACAACCAATAATTCAGGCGGCGCGCCATTACGTTCGCGAAACAGCACCAGTGTTGCGGCGGGGGTGGCGGGGACTAGTGATCCATCATCGTCAATATTGTCATTCATGAAAGATGGCCTATCCTGCATCTGGCGCTTGTGAAAGGGGCACCGGGTAGATTGGAGTCAGAATATGGGCATCGTTGAGATTATGGGGGTGGCAGGCAGCGTTAGTCTGCTGGCCGGGTGGCGGCTCTATCTGTGCGCCTTTGGCATTGGCCTTGCGATGCGTTTCGGCTGGATTGAGGCACCTGAGCATTTGGCGAGCCTTGCCGTGCTGTCCAACAATTGGGTGCTTGGTGCATCAGGCATTGGCATGATTGCCGAATTTTTCGCTGATAAGGTGGCGTGGCTCGACTCGCTTTGGGATACCGTTCACACTGCGATCCGCCCGATTGGCGGGGCGCTGCTCGCGCTCGCGCTCGTCGATGCGTCTGACCCGACGTGGCAGGTTGTCACATTGCTGCTTGGCGGCGGGGCATCGCTCCTCAGCCACGGCGCAAAGGCCGGCACCCGCGCGGTAGTGAATGCCAGCCCTGAACCGTTTAGCAATATTGCGGTGTCAACGGGTGAAGACGTCATCACCGGCGGGCTGTTAGCACTGGTGCTGGCCAACCCGGGGGCGGCGGTTATCGTTGCGATCTTGCTCACCGGGGCTGCAATATTCGCGATTGTGATTGTGCGCCGAATCCTCAAACGGCTGTTCGCACGTGAGGCGAAGACAGCTTAACCCTCTCCCCTCGCGGGAGAGGGAGGGATAAAACTAACGCGTTGGCCGTGCCTTATAAGGTGCTTTGGGTTTGCGCGGGCCATCGCCGCCGAAGGATTTGCGTTCGGGACGTGCGCCGCTGCGCTCTGGCCGTGGCCCACTGCGATCCGGCCCACTCCGATCTGGGCGCGGCCCGCTGCGTTCAGGGCGGGGGCCATGGTCAGCGCGGGGGGCAAGCGTTGGCCTGCCGCCTTCGACAGCTTCAATCCGGACATCATCATCACCGTCCTGCCCGTCACTCGCTGGTTTTTTGAGGGCGGCGGCAAATCGGCTGGCGGCAGCGCGCGATACCGCAAACTGCGTCTCACCGGGGCCAATCTTTATCGCGCCGACATCTTGTTTTGTGATGTGGCCGCGACGGCAGAGCAAAGGCAATATCCAGCGCGGATCAGCGTTATTGTTGCGGCCAATGTTCATCCGGAACCACACAGCATCGTCAAACCCGGCATGATCACGCGGGGAACGAGCCTCGGCCCCGCGTTCAGGACGCTCGCTACGTTCTGGCCTGTCACCGCGCTCTGGACGGTCACGCGGACGATCACGCCCGCCGCCGTCAAGCATATCTTCTGCTGCTGGCAGTTTCGCCCGGTGAACCCGGACAAGCGCCGCCGCAATATCTTCCGGACTGCGTTCGGCGAGCAGACGCGCGCCAAGTGCGCGATCTTCATCCTCAAGCTCAACTGGGGCGAGCAGGGCTTCAAGCAAACGCTCATGATCGCCCTTGCGGATATCTTCAGCGGTTGGAACACCCACCCACTCGACATCAATCTTCGCGCCGCGCAGCATCATCTCAACGCGCTTGCGTCGCGGATAGGGAACGATGATGACCGCCGTGCCTTTCTTGCCTGCACGACCCGTGCGGCCCGAACGATGCTTGAGCGTTTCGGCATCGCGCGGCAGCTCAACATGGATCACAAGGCTGAGCGTTGGCAAATCAATCCCGCGCGCGGCAACGTCAGTCGCTACGCATACCCGCGCCCGGCGATCCCGCAGCGCTTGCAGCGCATGATTGCGCTCCTGCTGGCTATGCTCGCCTGAAAGCGCAACAACACTAAAGCCGCGTTCATTCAGGCTGTTATGGAGATGGCGGACGTTATCGCGCGTCGCACAAAAGAGCATCGCCGATTCGGCCTCATGCAGGCGCAGCAGATTGACGACGGCATTTTCAATGTCAGGCGGCGCAACGGTGACCGCCTGAAAGCTAATATCGCCGTGACCGCGATCTTCGCCAGCGGTTGAGATGCGGAGTGCGTCGCGCTGATAACGTTTGGCGAGCGCAACAATCGGTTTTGGAATCGTTGCCGAAAACATCAGAGTGCGGCGCTCGGGTGGGGTCGCATCAAGGATGCTCTCAAGCTCTTCACGAAAGCCCATGTCGAGCATTTCATCGGCTTCATCGAGAACAGCCACGCGCAAATGCGACAGATCAAGCGCGCCGCGTTCAAGATGATCGCGCAAACGGCCCGGCGTTCCAACGACAATTTGCGCGCCTTGGCTCAGCGTGCGCCGTTCTTTCGAGGCGTCCATTCCGCCAACGCAAGTCGCAATCCGCGCGCCTGCTTTGCCGTAAAGCCAGACCAGTTCGCGGCTGACCTGAAGCGCTAGTTCGCGCGTTGGCGCAACGATCAGCGCAAGCGGTTCGCGCGCAAAGCCAACCTTGCCACTGTCTAAAATCTGGTCAGCCATCGCGAGACCAAAGGCAACCGTCTTGCCAGAACCCGTCTGCGCCGAAACGATCAAATCGCGTCCGACAGCTTCGGGTTGGAGGACTGCGGCCTGAACCGGGGTTGGCGTTTCATAACCACGCGTGGCGAGCGCCTCAGCCAAAAGCGGGGGTAAAGTATCAAATATCATGGGTAAATGTCCGTTATGTTGAGCCGCCTTTGGCGGTTTACGCGCCTTCTGTCCATCTTTGTGAATTTGACAGACCGATAAATTCATCAAATCGATCAGTTATATAGAAAATTCTAGCTGTAGTGATCATTCAGGCTGCGCTATGGCATGTCATCAGACAAACATCGAAATAACAGAGACAGGAGTATCCCCCGATGAATGATATGAGCAAGTGCCCCGTAATGCACGACGGCCCACGGACTATGGTTGGCCGTACCAACCAAGATTGGTGGCCCGATGCATTGCAGCTTGAAATCCTGCGCGAGGGCGGCCGTATCGCCGATCCGATGGGTGCAGATTTTGACTATGCGACGGCATTCAAGTCGATCGATTATCAGGCGCTGAAGGCAGACCTGACTTCGCTGATGACCGACAGTCAGCCTTGGTGGCCCGCAGACTATGGCCATTACGGCCCATTTTTCATTCGGATGTCTTGGCATGCCGCTGGCACTTATCGCACCGGCGACGGTCGCGGTGGTGCCGGCAGCGGGCAACAGCGGTTTGCGCCACTCAATAGCTGGCCAGACAATGGCAACCTAGACAAGGCCCGCCGCCTGCTTTGGCCGGTCAAGCAAAAATACGGCAACAAGATTAGTTGGGCTGATCTGTTTGTCCTCGCTGGCAACGTCGCAATTGAATCGATGGGCGGGCCCGTGTTCGGTTTTGGCGGCGGCCGCAAGGACGTGTTTGAGCCAGAGACGGTCTACTGGGGCACGGAAAACCTGTGGGTCGACCAAGGCGTTGAAACCCGCATCATTGCTGAAAAGGGCAAGGATCTCGAAAGCCCTCTTGCCGCGATCCAGATGGGTCTCATCTACGTCAATCCCGAAGGCCCTGGCGGCGTCGCCGATCCACTGCTTTCGGCACGCGACATGCGCGAAACTTTTACGCGCATGGCGATGAACGACGAAGAAACCGTCGCGTTGACCGCAGGTGGCCATGCCTTCGGTAAGGCGCACGGGGCAGCACCCGCCGACAGCTTTGGCGGCAGCCCAGAATCTGAAGTCTTGGCATTGCAAGGCTTTGGCTGGCTGACCGATGCTGACGAAATTGGTAGTGGCAACATCACCACGTCTGGTATCGAAGGTTCGTGGTCGAACAACCCGACGTCGTGGAGCCACGACTATTTCCGGCTGCTGTTCAAGTATGACTTTGAACTGGTTCACAGCCCCGCAGGCGCGCAGCAATGGACGCCGATCAACCCTGATCCGGCCGACATGGCGCCTGATGCACGCGACCCTTCGAAGAAGGTGCGGACGATCATGACCACGGCGGACATGGCGCTGAAGATGGATCCAGAGTATCGCAAGATTTCGGAGCGTTTCCTTGCCAATCCGGCTGACCTCGATGATGCCTTTGCCCGCGCTTGGTTCAAACTGTGCCACCGCGATATGGGGCCAAAGGTTCGTTACCTCGGGCCAGAAGTGCCCGCCGAAAACCTGATCTGGCAGGATCCGGTTCCTGCGGGCGCGATGCCTTCGGACGGCGCTGTTTCCGCATTCAAGTCGGCGATCTTGAGCAGCGGCCTTTCGGTTGCTGAGCTGGTCAAGGCGGCGTGGGCCTCGGCCTCCACCTATCGCAATTCGGATCATCGCGGCGGCGCTAATGGTGCCCGCGTCCGCCTCGCCCCACAAAACGGCTGGGCCGCGAATGACCCCGAAGAGCTTGCCAAGGTGCTCGCCAAGATCGAAGAACTTCGGGGCGATTTGTCGGTGGCCGATGCCATTATACTCGCTGGTTCGGCAGCCATTGAAAAGGCAGCGAGGGATGGGGGCTTCACCGTCTCCGTACCCTTCACCGGCGGACGCGGCGATGCAAGTGATGCGCAGACCGATGC